>CAYSLJ010000165.1:2006-15161 GCA_964431735.1 uncultured Synergistia bacterium
ATTTTCAGTTTTTCCCTCATTATTCTCCGAAGATTCTGTCGAGGAATTTTCAGTTTTTCCCTCATTATTCTCCGAAGATTCTGTCGAGGAATTTTCAGTTATATTATCCACAGTTATTTTACCTGCTATACTTTTGCACTTTTTTATAATTTCCTTATTTTTACTGGCTTTATAGTTAAATAGGTTCCGGGTTTTAATCTTCCTGACCTGACACCTGACACATAAAAATTGAATAGATTATTTTTTTTACAGTTTTTAAAATATGCAAAAGTTATAATTTCAAGGCTTTTTCTAAAATATGCAAAAGTATAAATTTTATATTGCTCACCGGTCATTTCCCCGGATGGATTCCTCTGCCAACAAAATATGCCCCTGTCCTTATGGATTTTCCGTAAGAATCTCTGAGACCGAATCCTGTAAGAGTAGTAATGGTAGCCATAATATAAACAAGTATTGCTATAATTATTGCAGCAAAAGTACTTTTAAATCTATTTCTCGGAAAAGTAAAGCTGAATATTGCCAGGAGTATTAGTAACAGACCTATTCCCGGTAACATAAAAGAGATAATTCTCCAGTATTTTTTTATTGTTTCACCGGTGTTTAATTTTTCCGCTGTGTTTCCACCCTGTATCTTATATTCTGTCTGGAGTTCTACTGCTCTTTTCCCGAAGAGGCCGTCTTTATTTTTTTCTATAACTTTCGCCAGTTCTCTTTCTGCATCTTCTTTTGATTTGGGATCGAGAGACATTTTTTCCAGATATGTGCAGGCAAGACCGAAATGTATGGTATAAGTATGTTCTTTTACTGTTAAAAGACGGGATTTATAGAAAGTTATATCTGCTTCCAGAGAGGTTATACCTATTTTTGAAGCACTTTTTGCTCTATACTCATAGGCTTCATATAGAGATGGATCCAGATTTATTGCAGAGGCAAAAAATTCTTTTGCTTTTTCATAATTTCCGCTTTTAAACTGTTGTTTACCGAAGGTAAGAGCCTTACCTGCTTCAGCCTTACCTGCCTGTAATGGCAGTGAACTGAATAAGAAAAGCAGGAAAACAATGATATAGATCAATTTTTTCATAATACTTCTCCTATGATCCGTGAATTGCACAACCTATTACAATACCAAAAGCAAGTATGACTGCACCAAGTATTATAGCCACACAGACATTCCCTTTTTCTATTTCTTTCCATTCGTCTATGGGAGTCATCCAGTCGAATATTTTTATAAGAAGCCCGAGAGATATACTCATTGTGATGGCTCCTATTACTCCCCATCCTATACTTAAAAGATAATTCATTAATGTACTGTAAACTTTATCCAAAATAATTCTCCTTTCTGTATAAATTTTATCAGTCAGCTATAACTGACTTCAGTCACAATCAGGAATGAAAAAAATCCTCCTGTCACGCGTTACCCCTTATGCATTAAGATTTAAAATATAAATATTGCTATTAAAATTAGCAGAAAACCTGCCCAGAAATAATATCTTCCCAGAATAACCCCTTCATAAATACTTATTCTTATAGAGCCGCTCTGTGAAAGGACATTATCATTCCCCTCTGTGGTAATCCTTAAATAATAATCCCCTTCTTCTGAAAGAAGAAAAAAGGATTTACTGGATGCGTTTGTTTCTGACCAGGGATAACTCTGACCTTCATCAATTTCTACACCATTTTCTCCCCAGAATTCATCTTCTTTTCCCCACAATGGTATATCTGAATCTGGATCTTCTTCATCTATCAGTTCCATAGTTATATCATAGAAAATATTATTGGGAGCAATACTGCCTTCGGCTCTTACAACATGTATGGTGCCTGCTTTTGTTAATTTAAAAGGACCTGCTATTTTTCCGTCTTTACATTCTATTGGCATTACACTGGTATTGAAAACCATTTTTCCTGTTTGTATACAATAAAGTGAAAATAATATCAGTAAAACTCCGCAGGCTAAAAGTATGAAAGGAACATTTTTCTTGTTGTACGCCGTCTGTTTTTTTAGAAGCATTTCTGCATCATAGTGATAGAAGGAGTTATCATCTCTTATGTCTATTGATTTTGGTATTTCTTCGTCTTCATCTTCATATTGAACTGTATTTTGATATGCTTCTACGGGAATTAATTTGAGATCCAGATTGAAGGCTTTATATACTTCTTCTACGACAAGTTCGTCACTTTTGAAGAATTTTATTTCTTCTTCATTCCATTCCACACTGTATCCGCCGGACAGATCCAGAAAGTTTACTTCTTCCCCTGTGTCAGGCTTATAATTTAATTCCCCTTCATAGTGCTCTACTCTGGCATTTCCTTTTTCCAGTATATATCTGGGCTGGCTGCCAAGCATGACAGGGCTTTGAGCAGTGTTCGGATCGAAAGGTGTTTCAGGGGTGAAAGCACTTGCAAGCTGAAATTTCCACTCATCTTCTGAAAGCCACAGTTGACGGCCATACTGAGAAATTAAAAGCCATTCATCCCATAGATAGTTTCTTTTATCTTCTCTGTCATAAACAGAATATTTTATTCTTCCTATTATCTTATAGGTTTCACCTTTAAAGGTTCCTTCAAGGTTAATTTTTAAATGGCTTTTCGGCTTCAAAAATGCTCCCGGTAATGAAGGCGAGTAGGACTGGACAAAAGATTGAGGTGAAGTTATGGTAGAATCTGATACAGGATTTCCGCAGATACCACAGAATTTTCCTGCTCCGTTATGCTTTGTTCCGCATTTGCCACAGAATTCCCCTGACATTTACTGCCCACCTCCCATTTCCTGATCCTGTTTTAGTTATTATCTGTCAGATAAATTCCATTGATGATTATACATGATTTCTGCCACTCATATGGTTGAACTGTCTTAATTCCCACATGAAAACCGATGACTGTGTCATAAATTTTGTGTAAACCTCTGTTTACTGTCAAGACCATACGGTCACAATGAAACATGAGAAACGATTCTCATATAAATCCTTATTGCCCGGTATGTTTATTTTTTAAATTTTAATGAACTGAATACCTTTGATATGATTTTCCGGGTCTCAATGTCCTGTTCTTTTTTCAATGCCAGGAGTAATGAATTGGAAGCTCTTTTATCACCTATCTGTCCGAGAGATTCTGCCGAATATTTTCTTACATCAGGGTCCGCGTCATTTAACATAGTATTGCATAAAGGCTCGACAGATCTTTCATCTCCAAGATTCCCCAGTGCATAAGCTGCGGTAGCTCTTACTGCTCCGTCTCTACTGCTGAGAAGACCAAGTAATCCGCTCATTGCTTTTTTATCTTTAAACTCTCCTAGAGCCCACGCTGCGCGCTGTTGAACAAGAGGGGAATGATCTCTTAAACATTCTATAAGATGCTCAACTGCTACAGGATCATTTATTTCAACAATGGCTCTTATCGTAGTATCTCGTACTGTTTCATCGGGATCCCTGAGCTTTGGTATGATACTTGAGATAGCTCTGGCCTTATATTTCTCCGCCATAACCAGTATGGCATCTTTTCTCATGTCAGGATTTCTGTCGTTAAGGCTTTCTTCTTCGGGGAATATTTCTTCCTCTCTATAGTCAGAACCGCTTCTCTGTAATGTCCCTTCCGGATATACTGCCTTTACTATATTTTCTCTCAATAACTCATCATCTGATTTTGCAACTTTTAAAATTTTCTCAATATTTTTAGTGTTTTCTATCTTTTTTAAAGCCTCTGCAGCATATATCCTTACCTCTTTATTATTATCTTTAATGATACACCCTATAAGAGGTTCTATGGCATTTCTATCACCTATATTCCCGATAGCATAGGCGGCATTCTGTCTTATATCAGGCAAGTCATGAGCCAGAATATTTATAATTTCCGGGAGAGCCTTTATGGCTTTTAATTCACCTAAAATCCATATTGCCATTTGGAGCTCATGTTCATCGGCATTATATAATAGAGAAATTAAAGGTTCTACTGCTTCTTCATACCGTGACAGAGCATAACCTGCTGCACGACAGACGTTTTCATCTTCATCTTTAAGAGTTTCTATGAGATAAGGAATGGCTTCAGGTACTTTACTATTACCAAGTGCTCTGCAGGCATCAGCTCTTGCTCTGGGGTTAGTGCTCTGTAAATCTGATAAATATTTATTAATGTCAGAAATGTATTCTTCTGTTTCGTCACCTGTTTCTTCTCCAAAATATGCCATAATAAAAGATTTTCTTTTTTCACTGTTTCCATCTATTGCCATATCTATAAAACCCGGTATGGTGACATTTTCTTTCAATTGTAATACGGATTCTGCGGCATTTTTTCTGACATCTGTATCGCTGTCTTCTATTATTATCCGGATAAGGGATGAAAGAGCTTTTTTATCTCCAATATTCCCGATTGCATATGCAGCAGTTGCCCTCGTACCGGGATCTTTATGGCTTAAAAGGTTTAAAAGAGCATTTGTGGCTCTCCTGTCACGAAATTCTCCTGCACCCCATACTGCCCATTGTCTTAATATAGGTCTTGGAGTATCCAGTAATTTTATAATAGCTTCCAGTGTGTTACTCTGTTTCATACCGACGACTGCTTTCAGAGAATCAACGGCTATTGCTTCATCCGTATCATTGATATAATTTACCAGTATACTGGCAGCCTGTGGATCTCCTGTCTGAACAAGAAGATTTATACCATCGAGTCTCATAGATTGATCTTTACTCTCAAGCATGTGGATATATTTGTTATATTTACCGGGTATCTGTTGTGCCGGTGCAGAAGGTCCGGCACTGTAACCGGAAAAATACATTAATATTACATCTTTTCTTGTATCCTCTTCTTCTTCTTCCGCTATTTCTATAAGAGAAGAAAGATCTCTTCCATCTATTTGAGCTATTGACTCAGCCGATCTTATACGAACTTCCTGATCCGTATCTTTTATATAGAGTTTAATAAGAGGTTCTATGGCTTCTTTTTTACCAATATTACCGAGTGCATAAGCAGAACTCGCTCTTACACCTTCATCATGGTCATTGAGTGATTTTATAAGAGGATTTAAGGCACTTCCATCCTTTATTTCTCCCAGAGCCATTGCAGCATACTGCTTGGCTATGGGATCACAGGAAGAGATATATTTTATCAGGACAGGTACAGTAGAGTTATCTTTTATTGTTCCCATGGCTTTTATTATAGCTCTTGTTGTACTTTCTTCGTTATACTCCAGCAATTCTAATAAAAAAGATATTGCTCTTCTATCCTTCATTTCTCCGAGTTCTTCTATGGCATTTATTCTTTCTGAAATATTGGTACTCTCAAGTTGTTTTATAAGAGACATAAATTTATTTTCTTTGAGTTGAATTCCCGATTTTTCAATAGCAGGTTTCCCGACCTGTAGAGCAGGTTTCGCTGCAACAGGTTTCCCGACCTGTAGAGCAGGTTTCGCTGCAGCAGGTTTCCCGACCTGTAGAACCGGTTTTTTAACTGCCTGTTGATGTATGATTTCAGGCGATATTTTATTAACAGAAACATCAGTTTGCTGTGGAACTGCTGGAGAAACCTCTTCTTCTATAAATTCTACTATGTCTTCTCTGGGCGATACCTGTATGGTTTCCTTTTCTTCTACAGGTTCTTCTTCTTCCAGATTTATAGTTTTAAGATAATCAAGTCTTTTGACTCCATCAGGATAGACTTCAAGTATAGCTTCCTGCATTTCTTTAGCAGAAGAAAATCTATCTTTTGCTTCTATTTCAACGGCTTTCATTACAATTGCTTCTATTTCTTCGGATATATCAGGATTCAAATCCCTTACATAACTGAATTGAAATGGTACAGCAGGAAATTCTCCTGTTAAAAGATGATGCATTGTAGCTCCAAGTGCATAAATATCGCTTCTTACTTCCGGGTTTCCCATATACTGTTCCGGAGGAGAATAGCCTTCTGTTCCTATGGCTGTTTTCCCTCTTTCACTTCCCGGTTGAACAGTTCTGGCAAGACCGAAATCGATGAGCATGGCTCTGCCGTCTTCATATTGAAGCATTATATTTGAAGGTTTTAAATCTCTGTAAAGAATGGGAGGGTTTTGATTGTGGAGATAATCCAGTACACCTGATACCTGTATGGCAATATCTACAACATCTGCTTCCGGAAGTCCGGGATCTCCCTCTGCCTCCAGAATTGACTCAAGATCTTCTCCCTGCACATAGTCCATGACAATATAATATCTGTCGTAATCATGGAAATAATCACTTACGCGGGGCATATTAGGGTGTTTTAATCTTGCAAGAATTTCTGCTTCTTCTTTAAAACGCTGTACTACATACTGTTCTTCCTGAGGTGAAAATTGTTTGAATAATTCTTTTACAGCTTTGACTATATTTTTCTTTATATCTTTTGCAAGATATACTGCCCCCATTCCACCTGCTTTAATGAGTTTTGTAATACGATATCTATAATGAATCAATGTTCCTGATGCCAGAGCTCCATCACTGGCAAATCTGGTTAGAGCTGTATCACATATATGACATTTTTTTGAATCATCAGGGTTAGATGTTCCACATGTAGGACAATAGGTTGCCATAAAGATCTCCTTATGATTCTTTAATTACTAATTAAATATACTTCAATTTGATTGCAGAAAATCCTTCTAAATAAATCAGAAAGAATTTACAAAAGTTATATATATATAAGCAGAATTATGTTATAGTATCAGTGAAATATATGACATTTTTAAAATATGACAGTATTTGTATTTTCATGGAAAGTGATAGTTACTTTCATAACAATCTATAATTAATAACCTCGTAATGCGTGATGCGGAGAAATATAACCCATTACGCATTACGATTTATCTAAACTATGAAATACACTAATATTCGATTATGTGCCCTGTAATAAATTTACGTTTTAAAATAACAGAAAAAATGGATATTACTGCTTCCATAGCGAAGGTTCTTAATATACCGGTATCTGATATATTAAGTTATGAAATCCTCAGAAAATCCATAGATGCACGTAAAAAAAATATGGTTTATTTTGATTTTTCTGTTAAAGTATATTTGGAAAAGAGAGAAAAAGAAGAACACCATTTAAATACAGATAGTCAGGATATAATAAGGAAAAGGAAACATACCTTGAATCCTGTAATAGCAGGTACCGGACCTGCCGGATTATTTTCCGCTCTGACTCTGGTAAAAAAGGGATATAAGCCTTTAATTATAGAGAGAGGGAAGAAGATAGTTCACAGGATAAAAGATGTGGAGAAACTCTGGAAAGATGGTATATTAAACCAGGATTCCAATGTGCAATTCGGAGAGGGAGGAGCAGGAACTTTTTCCGACGGAAAATTGACATGCAGAAAAAAAGAGGGACTTATAAAAGAAATATTAAAAATTTTTGTTCATTTCGGTGCTCCAGAAGAAATTTTATATGAAAGTAAACCCCACGTAGGAACTGATCTTATCAGAAAAGTTATTACGAATATGAGAAAATCACTTGAGGAACAAGGTGCAAAATTTCTTTTTTCCACAAAACTGGAAGGTATATCTGTAAAGGGAGGTAATCTTGCAGGAGTAAAAATTTCCGGTACTAGCTGTGATACTGATGCACTGATTCTTACTATCGGCCACAGTGCAAGAGATACCTTTGAATTACTGGAAAAAACAGGGCTTTCCATGGAACCGAAAGATTTTGCTATCGGATTAAGAATTGAACATGACCAGGATCTGATAAACAGAAACCAGTATGGAGCATTTTTTGCTGACCCCCTGCTCCCGCCTGCAGATTATATGTTGAAATATAATGATCTGAAATCGGGAAGAAGTGTTTATTCCTTCTGTATGTGTCCCGGAGGAGAGATAATCTGTGCTGCTTCTGAACCGGAAGGACTCGTAGTAAACGGTATGAGTAATTATCTCAGAAACAGCGGGAAAGCAAACTCTGCCATTGTTGTTACAGTAAAGGCAAAAGATTTTTATTCTTCTTCCGTTCTTGATGGTATGGAATTTCAGAGAAAATATGAAAAAATGGCTTTTTTTGCAGGAGGCGGTAATTATTTTGCACCGGCACAGACCACCCGGTCTTTTCTTGGTCTCAGGGAAACGTATGATTGCAGAGCAAGTTATTTACCAGGTGTAAATGTTGTGCAATTGAAAGAATATCTTCCTGAATTTTTATATATGCCTCTGAGAAGGGGACTGGAAGATTTCTGTAAAAAAATAAAAGGCTTTGAGAAATCAATACTGATAGGTATAGAAACAAGGACTTCCTCTCCTGTAAGGATTTTGAGAAATGATACCAGAGAGTCTCCGAATGTGTTCGGACTTTATCCTGCAGGAGAAGGGGCAGGTTATGCCGGAGGAATAATAAGTTCTTCTCTGGATGGAATGAAAACAGGAGAGGTTTTTTAACTTTCTATCAGGGACTGGGCGGTTGACTGCTGTAGCTTTCCAGTATTCTTGTTATTTCGCTCTTTTCATCTATTTCAGGTTTCTCTATTGATTTTACTCTTATGAAGAGTCTTGTTTCTACAATACCTATATTGGGAGCATACCAGTAGGATATAATGCCTTCTACATCTGATAATCCGGCACCTGTTATATTCAATTTTTCTTTTGCAGTAAAATCAGCTCTTACACAGTGTATGAATGTTCCTGCAGGACTGTTGACCACATCCGATACAGTGGAAATTTTATTTATTCCTTTTATTTTTACATAAAAATCACTTCCGTCAAAAGGAATATCTGTAGTCCAGGAAGAATTGGTTTCCAGAGGAAAAATAAGAAGTTTTGCGTCAAAAGAGTGTTCTTCATGTTTTTGTTCATCTTTAAAACCGTACCATAGAAAAAAGGAGTTATTGTTATTAAGATAATATTCCATCCTGTTAATAACAGAAGAATTATCCTTATCTTCTCTTTTTACTGATATATAGTTCTGTGTATTTCCCGGATTTCTGTTGTTTTCCATAACAGTCCATCTTTCCAGATAAGATGAGTCACATATTATACGGTTATAATGATAGGAAAACTTGTTTTCTCTATATCTATAAGTCCAGTTTCTCCCTGTTTGAACAGGAAAGAGACAACTCAATGTGAGTTCATCGGGATTTGCTTTAGAGCCGGGATTTAAAGCAGGAAGTACCGGTTCGCCTGAATTCATACAGGAAACTGATATTATTAAAATTATTGCAGAAAAAATATATAAAATATTTCTTTTATTCATAGTATAAATATTATACACTTAAATGTTGTTAAAAGCAAGATAATCATTACATGTGTCGAATATAATTGAATATTGAAAAAAATCATTGTATAATTATAGTTAGTTTCATAATTTATTAGAATTTTATATGAGAATCGTAATGCATAAAGCGTGACGGGAGGAACAAATTCTCATAATTCGTTGTGACCGAACCGGTCATAATTGTTAGTTAGGACTGCAGGAAAAATAACTCCGGCAAATTGTTAGAACAATTATTGGCCTCGCGTCACGCGTTACGCGTTACGCGTCACGATATAAACTGTAACTATGATGTAGTTATTTCCTGACAGTTCCTTAGTGTGAATGGTGAGCAGTGAGTATAAATGTACTTTCCCATTTACTCTTCACTACTTACTTTTCACTAATTTTTAATGGTGTAAAATAAAGATTTAGATAAAAATTGTAGAGAGACAATTTATTTAAATAATTTAAGAGGTGAGAATTATGCCTCTCAATGATATACCTGAAGCTTTTAAAGTAGAAGTTTGTAATTTTATAGATGAACTTGAACTCTGGATGCCTTTAATACGATTATTACTTATGACAGACAGTGAATTTGAAAGCTTCTGGATGTCTTTTTCCACATTACATAAAGAGAAAAAGATCTATACTCAGGAAGTTGTAGATAGAATGAAGAAGATAATAATAAAATTAAGAACAGAGAAAGATGAAAGATATAACTTGAGCGACAGGGAACTTCGTGAATTACTCAGCTTTTCTGCATCACAGAAGTTTATCTCTCAGGTTTAAGGAGCTGGTCATTGTGGGTCAGAGTGAAAATAAAGGAGGAGATTTCTATAAAAGGGCTATTGTGAAACCTTTTGCTCTTCATCAGGAAGAAAAATTTCGAATTTTTCAAATTCTCTGTCCCCTGGCTCAGAAACTTAAAGTCACAGGAAAAGAGATAAAGAAGTATCGTGCCAGGGAAGATTTGTTTGATATTGATCCCATGGAAGATGATATTTTTGCTGACAATATAGTAGATTTTGACGGTCCTTCTCCGTGGATTGACAGAGATTTTGCTTTTCAGCTTGCCTATGAGATGGATGATCTTAAATCTTTAAAATGGTATGAACGTACTGTCGACAGGTGTGACAGGGTTGGAGAAAGACAGATACTCCTCAGAGCAAGAGGAGAGATCCTGGAAATGGAAAACAGTGAAGAAAAACCAAAGAATAAAGGTGCTCTATTCCTGCAAAAGGTAAGAATCTACGGAGAGGAAAGAGGAATAAGTCTTGGTGATTATAAAAGTGCTCTTAATAATGATTCTGTCTTTGAAAAGAGGGAAATTCTTAAGAGAAAAAGGGAAGATGTGAATAAATTTGCTGAAGAAATAAAATCTACTATGACAGTTGAAGAGTTATGTCATTATTATGAAAAAACACTCAGGCGCATAAAAAAAGAATGCGGAACTTTTTTTAAAGATCATGGTGTCGATATACCATCTTATATGATAAATTCTTATATGAATAGGATTATAGGAGAAGATTACGGCCGTTATATACCGGAAGATAAACGTATGGCTATTTAAAGGAGATTAATATGGAATTCAATGAAATACTTGCAATAGATATAGGAGCAGGAACTCAGGATATACTTATTTACGAGAAAGATAAATATATAGAAAACTGTGTGAAGATGATACTTCCTTCTTACTGTTCTATTATATCTGCCAGAGTAAAAGAGGCTACGAAAGAAGGAAAAAATATATTTCTCTGCGGTGGTATTATGGGAGGTCATCCCCTGTCATCTTCAGTAAAGAAACATATAAAAGCAGGATATAAAGTTTATTCAACGGACATGGCAGCAAAGACCTTTCGCGATAATCTGGAAGAAATAAAAAACTGGGGTATAGAAATTGTTCCTTCCAATCCGGGACATTGCATAGAACTGGAATTAATTGACCTTAATCTGGATTTTTTAGCCCTTTCCCTTGCTCATTACGGCATAACATTACCATCTCTTGTATCCATAGCAGTACAGGACCATGGAGAATGTATGAATGGGAGTAACAGGAAATTTCGTTTTTCCCACTGGAAAAAGTTCCTTGATAACGGTGGAAATCTCTCAGAACTTATTTATAGAGAACCTCCCCCTTATTTTACCCGTATGATTTCTATTAAAAATTCATTGAACTGTGAAACACTCTTTATGGATACAGGGCCTGCCGGTATAATGGGAGCTTTCTGTGATAAGAAGGTAGAGGAATACAGAGATAAAGGCCTTGTAATTGTAAATATAGGAAATCAGCATGTTATATGTTCAATAGTAAAAGGAGACAGAATTTTTGCGATACTCGAACATCATTCAAGGGAAATGGATGAAGAGAAGATTCTGGACGTGATAAAAAGATTTAAAGAGAAAAATATAACCGATGAAGAAGTCTTTGAAGGAAGAGGGCATGGAGTTTGTTTTTCAGTAGATTTAACAGAAGATACTTCTGCCTGGCCTGTTATCATTACAGGTCCTAAAAGACAGCTTGCCTCCGGAGGAGATTATTATTTTGCCGTTCCTAACGGTGATATGATGCTTACAGGATGTTTCGGTCTGGTGGAAGGAGCGAGAAAGATCTGAGAATGTAAGATGTTCTGTATAAATTTATTATCTAATAAAGTTGTAATAGAAGTTTACACGGAATTTATGACATAGTCAGAATTTTATAATTATGTTGAATCCAGGACAAATACTTGATGTAAGATATGAAGTTTTACATAAAATAGAAGAAGATAGCCATGGCTCTGTATATCTCGGCACCCATGTAACCTTAAACAAGCAGATTGCCATAAAAGAGATAATGGGACATACACTGGATCCTGATGTAAGACGTAACATAACCTCTGTTTTTATAGAAAAAACCCGAACCTTCGCAAAACTTGATCATGTCAGTCTGCCAAAGATAATGGATTTTTTCCCTTCCGGTGATCATTTTTATATAATTATGGACTATATAAAAGGTGAACATGTGGATAATTTCATGAAATTAAGACATTCTGCCCCTCTTGAAGAAAAGGAAGCTATAAGATATATAATAGATATATGTAAGGTTATGTGGTTTTTACATAATCAAAAGCCTGTTCCTCTATTTATGGGTAATTTAAATCCTGCCAGTGTAATAATAGGTTATGACGGAAAGGTTTCTCTGGTCAGTTTCGGTATAAATAAATATATAAATCAAACAAATTATACCAGAGCCGGTTTTGCAGCACCTGAAGCATACAGGAATAAAAGTACGCCTTTATCTGATATATTCAGTCTTGGAAATATTCTTTATTATATGATTACAGGTTTAAACCCCGGTATTTCCCGTCATACAAATTACGATCTTCCATCTGTAAGGACTATAAATCCCGATATTTCTGTATCTTTAGAGCAAATAGTAAAGAAATCTATAGATATAGAACCTTTTGCCAGATTTGATAGTATGAAAGATATGAAACAGGCTCTTCAGAAGTGTCTTGAATGTCCTGAATTTTATGTTAAAGAAAATAAAAGAGACAAAAAAAATCAGAAAGACAGAGTATTTGAATCGTCTCCACTGATGATGCCGGGCCGTTTTAAAAGAGAAGTAGAACATGTTATGGATGGTTTTAAAGATACAAAAATACTGGACAGTGATATTACGCAGGAACTTCCGAGAACTGATGACGAGCCTGTTTATGAAATAAGTTCCAGTAATCTGGATCAGGATCCTATGGAGAAAATATCCAGAGAAAGACAGAAAAAAACAGAAAAATTAAAAGAAAAACAGAGACGTGCCTATGAAGCAGTGGAGCAAACATATAAAGCAAAAGAATATGAACAGAGAAAAGAATTTGCAAAATTTATCGTTCCTGTAACCATTATAGTTGTGTTAATTATCTGTATAATTATTTATGTGATAAGTCATTCTTAGTACCGTAACAGGTAAAAGGGTACCCATAAAAAGCTTCTGCCTGGCAGGCT
>CAYSLJ010000166.1:0-15058 GCA_964431735.1 uncultured Synergistia bacterium
GCCTCACCCACCGGAAGGGTGTAGAATAAATATTACTTTTCGGATAGGTTCTTATTAGAATTTAAGTGAGTAGTGAGTATAAGTGGATTTTTCCATTCACTACTCACCACTCACTATTCACTCATTAATTATGGATTTTTATGAAACTAACAGGCATGGCCGAAGTTATTCTTCTCGCCACAGGTGACTATTATCATATAAACTATAATTTCTTTCAAACTTATTGTTTCTATAAAGAAATATAATATATATTACATGTGGCAAAAAAGTTCCAGACATGTTCCAAATATTCTAAAACTATATCTTTTACTGCCTGTCAAATATTTATATCACTACATGCTGTATTTTTGTAAATATTTTTGTGAGAAATTTTCAGTGTAATACCGGCCGGGTAGAGCAATATATTTTATTCACTGTAAGCCAGAAGGATTTTTATTGATATGATAGAATTCAACTCTCAAATCTATAAATGTGTTATGGGAAAGATCTCTATATAATGGAATATTATCATAGAAGCGAACAGCCCTTCCGAAGGGGTAAGATTTGCATTTATAGTCTCTGACGGTGCACCGGTAGAGTTTATAGAGATAAAGGACATATATAGTGACTGAAGATCTGGAATACATAAAAAAAACAGCGGCCGGCATAAGATGCCGTGTCCTTGAACATACAGTTAGAAATAACGGAGGTTACCTGAGCCAGGCCTGTTCATCTGCAGAAATTCTGGCAACTCTTTACCTGAAAGTTATGAATTCAGGCTCTGTCCATTATCCTCTGAAGCCTTCATCTTTCCCGGGAGTACCCGGCCCGGATAATTCGCAATATTTTACAGGAGCCATTTATAATGGCCCGAAACATAGCGATTTTGATCGTTTCTTTCTTTCTCCTTCACAGTATTCCCTTGTTCTTTATGCCACACTCATTGAAACAGGCAGAATGTCTCCTGACGGTCTTGACCATTTTAATAAAGACGGCAGCGTTGTAGAAATGATAGGGGCAGAACATTCTCCCGGCATGGAAGTAATGAGCGGATCCCTGGGGCAGGGAATAAGTCAGGCAGCAGGAATTGCCATGGCAAGAAAATTTCACGAAGAAAAAGGAAGAAATTTTATATTTATGTCAGACGGAGAATTTCAGATAGGGCAGGTATGGGAAGCACTTCAGTCCATGGCTTTTTATAAATTGGATAATATTATTATTTATGTGGATATAAACGGATTTCAATGTGACGGGAAAATGACCTCCGTTATGAATATTGAACCACTTGAACAGAGGCTGGAAGCCTTTGGCATGAAGGTTTCTCGAATAGACGGTCATAATATAGAAGAACTTCTGTCACATGCAGACATCAATCATAAAGAAAAACCTCTGGTAATACTCTGTGATACCTGCCCCTGTAAAGATATTCCCTTATTAAAAGCAAGATATCCGAAATTTCATTATCTGAGATTTAACAGTGAAGAAGAAAGAACAGCATATAGAGAGTTTCTTATGGAAATGCAGAGGGAGGTGAGTCGTGAGACGTGAGTGGTGGGTAGTGAGTGGTGAAAAGTGAAGCGTGAAGAGCAGGGGCGAACCACTACCGGTGAAAACACGCGTCACGCGTCACGCGTTACGCGTCACGATTATAACGCATCACGCATCAATGGAAATACTTTCGAGAGTTCACGCAAAAAACCTTGTAGAATGGGCGAAATTAAGGTCGGAAGTCATAGTTCTTTCGGCAGATCTTACGTCTTCTACAGAAATAGATCTCTTCCGAGATGCTTATCCCGAGCGGTTTTTCTCCATGGGTATAGCAGAACAGAATATGATGAGTTTTGCCGGCGGTATGGCAAGGGAAGGATTTTCGCCATTTGTCCACACATTCGCTGTATTTCTTTACAGAAGGGCCTATGATCAGATTGCTATGTCTGTGGCATACCCCAATCTTCCTGTAAGGATGTTCGGCTTTTTACCGGGTATAATGACTCCCGGAGGAGCTACTCACCAGGCAATTGAAGATATTTCCATTATGAGATCACTTCCTAATATGACCGTTCTGGAGTGCGGAGATGCTTCAGATGTATTATCTGTACTGGACGTTGCCCATGCCGTAAAGGGGCCTGTTTATATAAGAATGTTACGGGGAGAGATTCCCCGTATTTTTGACAGTCCCATGATTTTCGGACAGGCGAGAACTATTTCTACGGGCAATGATATTACAGTTCTTTCAAGCGGCATATGTACTGAAGAAGCCATGAGGGCAACAGAGGTTTTAAAGAAACATGGTATCTCTGTTCAGCATATGCATATTTCCACTCTTAAACCATTCAATGACATGTCTGTTCTTGAGGCTATAGAGAATACAAAACACTGTGTGATTACAATGGAGAACCATACGATTATCGGCGGTCTGGGAACCATTATAGCAGAAAAAATGGCAGAAGAGGGAACAGGGAAGAAGCTTGTAAGGATTGGCCTTAAAGATACATTCGCCCACGGGGCGAGTAAAACCTACCTTATGAGAGAATATGAAATAGATGCAATGGCCCTTATAAATACAGTGGAAAAAATCTTCAATACGTCTTTTGGTATAACAGAAAAAGATCTGAGAGAAATATACGTAGCTCCTTTACATAGCATGTCTAAAGCAGAAGCACTTTAATTGATGGAAATCTTTTATGTTCTCGTGACGCGTAACGCGTAACCCGTGACGGGAGGAAAACGTTTATTATATGCTTGTTCTCAGTTCAGTAAAACAGAGGCATTTTAATTTGACAATGTCATATTTAATAAAATAGCAATTGGCAGTTAGCAATTAGCTGTTAGCTGTTAGCTTTCGAGTAATAACAGCTAATAGCTAATAACTATTTTATCAAAGCAGGTAATATGACAATGTCAATTTAATTATGGAAAATTTTACACAGCAAAGCGAAAGTAGAGGCATTTTAATTATGGATATCTTTACTAAAATATCTGATTATCATGTGTCGGGAGAATATTTTTCTGTTATATACAGACTGACAGGGGACGAAGCGTCTGCAATGGCTAAAGCAAAAGATATATGTCTGGAACAGACTGTTGAATTTCCCGAAGATCTTCTGACAGAATATTTTAGAGATAATATTACGGGAAAAATAATATCTTTTGATAGATATGCTGCAGAAGAAGTCTCCAGAAAAGCTGACATATTTAAAGCAGTAATAGCATACCATGTAGAAACAACGTCATTTGAGTTTACACAATTTCTGAATGTACTGTTTGGAAATATCAGCATGAAGCCCGGCATATATGTAGAATCATTTAATATTCCTGACAGGTTGCTTGAGATCTTTAAAGGGCCGAGATTCGGTGTGGCAGGACTCAGAAAATTAATGCATATAGAGAAAAGGCCTCTTCTATGTACTGCTCTTAAACCTGTGGGACTTTCCTCAGAGGGTCTGGCTTCTCTTGCTTATCAATTTGCCCTTGGAGGAATTGATATTATAAAGGACGATCATAGTATTACCAATCAGCCCTTTGCTCCGTTTGAAGAAAGAGTGACAGCCTGCGCAAAAGCTGTGGAAAAAGCAAACGGGGAAACAGGTTATAAGTCTATTTATGTGCCGAATATTACTTCCCCTGTAAAGGAGCTTTATAAAAGGGTAACATTCGCTAAAGAAGCAGGTGCCGGTGCTGTTCTTATTTCTCCCGGCCTTACTGGTTTTGACACAATGAAAGATCTTGCAGATGATGATAGATTTTTACTTCCTGTAATAAATCATCCTGCCTTTCAGGGAAGTTTTGTACTGAGTGAAAGCGGAATTTCTCATTATGCCCTCTTCGGCCAGATTGCCAGACTTTCAGGTGCAGATGCCACAATTTATCCTAATTTTGGCGGACGGTTCTCTTTCTCAAAAGGAGCATGTAAAGAAATTCTTCTGGGTTGTTCTGTTCCTATGGGCCATATAAAATCCATATTCCCCTGTCCCGGAGGGGGCATGAATTTTGAAAATATACCTGCTATGACTCAGTTTTACGGAAATAATGTGATTTATCTTATAGGTGGAGGCATGTTCAGACACAGCAAAGATCTGGTCGAAAATGCCAGGTATTTTCGTAAATGTGTGATGCGTAACGCGTGACGCGCAGGGTACGCCTGTTCACGACTCACGACTCACTACTTTATAAGAATAAAAAAAGATTTCTCTTCAGATGAAAATTCGTCTTTTTCCCATGGTCTGGCATATTTAAAAGAAATAACAGTTTTTCCTTTTTTTAGAGCTTTAAGTGTCCATATTTCTTTCTCTCCTGAGCCGGGAAGAAGACTATCTGTTTTTGCATACTTACAGGATATGAAGGTAACCTTTGTTTCATCTATTTCATTTAAATCCCATTTATAGCCTGTAGAAGGATTTGAAGCCAGTGTTATGGTAAACTCGTTGCCTTCTTTAACTGTTACAGGTATAGTATCATTATTTTTCGCTTCTACATATGCTTCAGGACTATCAGACCAGTTCCCATACATAGGATTGGGTATTATTATAAGATCCCTGCCGATTCTATTTTTTACATCTTTAAATGTATATTTTTTTATATCATATAGATCATGGGAAGAATCGCCTATTTTCATAATAATATGTTGGGCAGGTATATGTTCATATTCAGGATTTTTTATATTACCTTCTTCAATGTCTTTCATTCTCAATAATTTATTACTATCCTTTTCATAAGGACCTTCTCTCACCAGGCATATATCGTAATTAATACCGTATTTTTTTAATTTCATCAAGGTATTTTCTTTTAAACAACCCTGTGTGTTGCTGACAAGAATTACCTTGCCTCCCATATTTTGTACTGTTTCCGTAAATTCTATAGCACCGGGAACAGGAAAGGCTTCGTCTCTTTTATACCAGTTCATCCATTCCTTATCTGAATAATTTTCCCCTTTTGCTTCCAGTGTTATTATATGGTTGACTGTACTGAGTATTGTGTCATCTATGTCCATAACAACACACCAGTTAATATTTTTTTCATCTTCCAGAATTTTTTTAAGATTTTCTGCTGCATTTATATAGCTCTGGTAGGTACATAATTTATATTCATCAGAACTTTTTACCCATAGAGCACCATTGCTTAATTTTATTTTCTGATATTCATTTGCCTGTAATTTATGTATACTGAATAGTACCGGCAAAAGTAATAAAAAACATAAAAATTTATTTGTTTTCAACATATTTGTAACTCCTTATATGTAATATAAAAATTATAATCCTTCCGTGACGCGTAACGCGTTACACGTCACGAAATGATGATTACTGTAAAATTTCCTCTATATGTCCCTTCCCGTTCAGGGCAAGTAATCTGACTTTCCGGAAACATGAACAGACCATTTCTTTACTGTGGGTGGCCATAATCATAGTTTTACCTGTTTTCCCTGCAAGATTATCCAGAATAGATAAAATCTGCTGTCCCGTCTCAAAATCCAGATTTCCTGTAGGTTCGTCTGCAAGTATCAACATGGGATCATGGGATAAAGCTCTCGCAATGGCAACCCTCTGCTGCTCACCTCCCGAAAGCTGGTCAGGATAGCTTTTCCTTCTGTCTGAAAGACCTGTCTGATACAGAATTTCAAAGGCTTTTTTTTCTTCTTCTTTTCCTGTAAGACCGTTTAATTCAAGAGGTAGGAGAAGATTTTCTTCCACCGTAAGGGTTGGTATGAGATTGAAAAACTGAAATATAAACCCGATATGCTTCCGTCGAAAGAGTGTCCTTTCATGTTCTGACAGTCCCGTAATATTTATATTATTTATAAATACATGACCTGATGACGGTAGATCTATACCGCAGAGAAGATTTAAAAGGGTAGACTTGCCTGAACCGCTTCTGCCTAAAAGTACTATTACTTCACCCCTGTTTACGGTTGCCGTAATGTCTCTGAGAACAGTTCTGTCAGTCTTACCTTCCAGGTAGGTTTTGGTGAGAGCCTGTAATTCTATAAAAGATTTTCCATTTATCATATTTTTACTTTATTGTTTATTTCCTGCATAAAAATAGAAGTGCAGGCACTTCTATTTTCACTATCTATAAATAATGACTTCGTAATGGGTAATGCATGATGCGCGATTAAACCCGTAACGCGTAACGCGTAACGCGTTATGACAACTTAAAGGTATAGAAAAAATGTGAACATGTAGAGACAGGTTTATCTAAATAATTTATTTTTTCTTACCTTTTTTCTCTTCATCTGGTTTTACTACCGGCGGATCGGGATTTAAAGCCGTCCATTCGCCGAGAAAATTAAAATTCTCCTTCTCTGGTTTTACTACCGGCGGATCGGGATTTAAAACGTTCCATTCACCGAGAAAATTAATTTTTTCTTTATCAAGATCCTTATTTTTATCTTCTTTTTTCTTTCTGTTCATGTTCATCATTCCTTTGTGGTTTCACTGTGAGCACTGTTTGTTTTAAACCAGTTAACTACTTTCTCACCGTATTCCACCGTTTTATCCACAGTTTTTCCTGCAACTTCGGCACCTTTTTTAGCACCTTTAAAACCGCCCTTTATACCGCCTTTTATGCTGGCATAGGCACCGTCAATCATGCCCGGAACTGCTCCGAATACAGTAGAACCGACTATGGGACCTGCTATAAGTCCTGCTATTACCCCTCCCGGACCTCCTGCCAGACCGGCAACGGTTCCTATTACAAGGCCTGTTATTGCACCTGCTGTGCGGAGTATTTTTGTTTCTCCTGCAGTAAAATCAGGATTCGGTTTTTCAACGGCAGCGCCATGAACCGCTCCTGTTGTGGCTCCTGCCAGAGTTCCGACAGAACCTCCTGCCAGTTTCGCAAGTCTGCGGAATGTTTTATGTATGAAACCTGCATCGTCTTTCGGTGCTGTCCCTATTTCTACTTTATCTTTAATTTCTTCTTTTTCTTTTTCAGGTAATTTTTTTTCCTGAATTGCTCCTTTAATCCGGGTTGATGTGTTTATCTTCATAGATTTTATACCTCCTATTCCTTAATTTTCATTGTAACATTCCCGGAGCTTCATGGCAATATTATTTACTTCGTCATTTGTTAACTTTTTGTTAAAATATCTCATGGGATAGAAGAAAAGGGGAATGATAGATTTACGGTGAGACTAAATTTCCCATATGGTCTTTCTCTTTACAGAAGGTGTAAGAAATCATTCTGAAGCGGAAATCACATAAGGATTTATTATTTATATATTCCGTCAAAACAGCAATAGATTTTTTCGTGATTCCCGCTTTTTCGGACAGATCTTTCCAGTAATCTCCGGCCGTCCAGTAATCCAGGAGACCGTTAACATTACATAAGAGATCCTTATAAAAAGCCAGTAAACTATCTTCAAATGAATCCAGTATCAAAGTGAATGTTTCAGGGAAACACCTGTATAAATGAGTAAAAATAAAAATAATAAACTTATCAAGTTCAGGATATTTATCTGCAATAGTATTTTCAAGGGTGTAAAGATTGGGAAATATGTCCCTGTTTCCTGTAATAAGAGAATTACAGAGTTTGAAGTTGAAATTATCTGACATTTTTGAACAAAAATCCCTTAAAATCAGTTTATCTTTATATTTATCAAATAGTTCAGTACCGGGCAAAATGTATAAAGTATGTAACTGTATTTGATGTATGTCTTTTTTAAACAGGGAATATAACATATTTAATGTTAAATTCAGATCTTCTTCTGTTTCTCCGGGGAAACCATACATAAATGAAACAGTAGGCTTAATATTATTTTTCAACATAAGCTCAAAAAGAGGCTCAACTGTCTGGAGATTCAAATTTTTGTTAATATATTTCTGTATACCGGGAGAGCCTGATTCTATCCCCAGAAAAATAGCCCTGCATCCGGACAGGGACATCTCTGTAATAAGTTCTTCATCCACTGTGTCGAGTCTGGCGCTGCAATCCCATGTAATATCAAATTTTTGCAATTCTTTACATAATTTCATTGTAAAGTTGCGGTTTGTTGTAAAATTATCATCGATAAAATTGATAAAATGTGTATTATTACCGGTAATTTTCTGTATAAGTGATATTTCTTTGCAGATACGTTCTATGGATTTTGCTCTGAATCTGTGTTTCCAGAACTGTGATGTGGAACAGTAGATACAATTATAAGGACAGCCTCTGCTTGTTTCCATAGAAATTTTACCTTCATAACCTCCTGGACTGAGAGAATAATCCAGAAGTGGTAATCTATCCAGATTTTCAATGAGAGGTATATCCGGGTTCTGTAAAATTATATCATTATTTCTGTATATTATGCCGGGAACATCAGTTAAATCATTTTTTTCGAGCCCTTCTATTATGTGTAAGATATTATGTTCTCCTTCGCCGGTGCATATTAAATCAATCCAGGGAAACTTTTCCAGGATTTTCTCGGATAAACTCCAGGTCTGAGGCCCTCCTGATGTTATCTTGATATTATTATTTTTATTTTTAATAAGACGGGATAAAAATAATAGATCGTGAAAAGTGCTGGAAATACCGGTAAATCCGACAATATCAGGAGATTTATCCAGTATATATTCAGCCATAGTTTCCATGTTTTTTACCTGCTCGTCATTATATTCCAGTATCTTCTTTGAAAATAA
Source organism: uncultured Synergistia bacterium (assembly GCA_964431735.1). Classification (GTDB taxonomy): domain Bacteria; phylum Vulcanimicrobiota; class SpSt-956; order SpSt-956; family JAKJGF01; genus CALARM01. Next base: position 8,595 of record CAYSLJ010000166.1, read on the forward strand.
ATAATTGAAATCTATTATTTCGACATCTTTATTATTTTCTTTCAGAATTGTAGCAAGGCTCAGTAATCCCAGAGGTGTAACATAGAGGGTACGAACAAAAGCCATATATTCAAAAGGCACGATAAATAATATTTTCATTACTCTTTCCTTTCTTTTGCTCTATTTATCAGGAAATACTTTTTCCATTATAGTATTGATTCCATGTACGGGCTGAAATCTGTATGTCCCTCCCTGAATAGTATTTTGTAAAGATTTTATGTAAGAGTTTATTTCCTCTACTTCCAGGTCATTCAAAGGAAATACCTCTTCCTTCCAGGCTTCGTAAAGTTTACGGTAATTACGAAGAGAGACCTGTTTTTTTCTGTAAAATTCATTCCACATAGGGGAGCCGGGACTTAATATGAGCCAGTTAATCAGGGCACAGGAGCCGCTTTTAGATATAAGTGAGTAAATTTTATCTATTTCCTCCAGAATCATGTCTTTATTCTGCCAGGGAAAACCGATGATAAATGAAAATAATAATTTTTTGCCTATGCCGATTTTTACAGCCCCTTCTGTACCTTTCAGAATATCTTCCGGTTTAAAATGTTTCCCTATTTTTTTCAGAGTTTCTTCATGAAAGGATTCTGCCCCCACAAGTATGGCCTCAGTATAAGGATCAAGTTCGGAGAGCATTTCTTCTTCATACAGTTCCATTATATGGCCGTTCCATATGGCCTTTATGTCAATCTGTCTTTCCCTCAGAAGTTTTGCTATTTCTCTTGCTCTGTTAACATCTATTATAAAGCTGTCATCAATAAAAAGAAATTTCCCTGTACATACCTTACCCAGATAGGGAATATAAGCTTCTATATGATCAACAAAACTTTTAGCACTTAAAGGACGCCAGTTTTTTTGATATGGTACAGAACAATAGATGCAGCGATTGACACATCCCCTGGAAGATTCTATGGAAAGCCAGCTGTGGGTTCCCTCCGGGAGTTTTTCATAGAGAGGTACAGGCAGAAGGGATATTTCTTCAGGTGTCATCAATGGAGACACAGGATTTAACTTTATTTCTCCATTTTCCTTATATACCAGTCCCGGAACTTCCTCCGGTTTTGCTTTTTTTTCTATAAGCCTGAGAAGGGGAATTACAGATTTTTCCGCTTCTCCTCTTACTGCATAATCTACAGGATATTCTTCCAGGATTTTTTGCCCGAAAAGTGTTGCCTGTACTCCTCCTACTACAAATATCTGGTCATCCCTTACAGAGCGGAGTTTTTCCATAAGGCAGGCAGAAGTATACCAGTTCCATGAATTAACTGACATCATTATTAAGTCAAAACTGAGAAGTTCTTCTACCATCTCCGAAAGCTCAAAATTTTTCCCTGTCCGGTCTTTTATGGAAATTTCATAACCTCCCTGTTCCATGATAGAACCAAGGAGATAAATATTATAAGGACAGGGAGTTCTATAAGTAAGAGGTTTTTTTATAGGAATAAAGTCTCCTTCTTTATGTTCCATAGGAGCCATGTTGCATAAAGCTATAAGCATAATAAAACTCCTTATCTGTATTTATTGTGACACAACCTGTATTTTCCTGCAAGAATAGTATCCTGTAAAGATTTTATATAAGAGTTTATTTCCTCTACTTCTTCATTATTTAAAGGAAATACTTCTTTTTTCCATTCTTCGTAAAGTTTGTAGTAATTACGGAGAGTTAATTTCTTTTTTTTATAAAATTCATTCCACAGACGGGAACCGGGATTTAATATAAGCCAGTTAATAATAGCACCTGCATTACTTGTAGACACAAGATTGTAAATGTTATCTATTTCCTCTATAATCATTTCTTTATTCTGCCATGGAAAACCTATAATAAATGAAAATAATAGTTTTTTGTCCACACCGGCTTTTGCAGCTACTTCTGTACCTTTCATAATATCTTCCGGTTTAAAGTGTTTCCCTATTTTTTTCAGAGTTTCTTCATGAAAGGATTCTGCACCCACAACTATGACTTCCGTATAAGGAGCAAGTTCAGTGAGCATTTCTTCTTCAAATAGTTCCATTACATGGCTATCCCACATGGCCTTTATATCAATCTGTCTTTTCCTGAGAAGTCCTGCTATTTCCATTGCTCTATTAACATCTATTATGAAACTGTCATCAATAAAGACAAATTTTCCCATCCTTACTTTTTTAAGATAGGGTATATAAGTTTCTATACGATCAACAAAGGTTTTTGCACTTAAAGGACGCCAGCTTTTCTTATAGGGTACGGAACAATAGGTACACTGATTGACACATCCCCTTGAAGATTCTATTGAAAGCCAGCTGTGGGTTGCATCCGGGAGTTTTTCATAGAGAGGGACAGGCAGAAGTGACATCTCTTCAGGAGTCATTAATGGAGACACAGGATTTGATTTTATTTCTCCATGTTCCCTGTATATCAGGCCGGGAACATCCTGTGGTTTCCCCTTTTTTTCTATGAGCCTGAGAATGGGAATTACAGACTTTTCTCCTTCTCCTCTTACTACATAATTGACAGGATATTCTTCCATGATTTCCTGTCCGAAAAGTGTAGCCTGTATTCCTCCGACTACAAATATCTGGTCATCTCTTATAGAGCGGAGTTTTTCTATGAGACAGGTAGAAGGATACCAGTTCCAGGAATTAGTCGAGATCATTATTACATCAAATTTGAGAAGTTCTTCTGTCATCTCCGAAAGTTCAAATTGTTTTCCTGTCCAGTCTTTTATGGAAATTTCATATCCTCCCTGTTTCATAATAGAAGCAAGAAGATAAATATTATAAGGACAGGTAGTTCTATAAGAAACCGGTCCGGAAACAAAGTTTCCTTCTTCATATAACATAGTGGCAATGTTACACAGGGCTGTAAACATAAAACTCCTTTCATAATTCGCGGCTCATGTATCAAGTAAGCTCCCGTCACGTGTCACGCGTTACGCGTTACGCGTCACGATAATTTATAATCTTCTGATTGTTACCTGAAATCATTAATCCTGAATCTATATTCTCCTCCGGGAATAGTATCCTGTAAAGATTTTATATAAGAGCATATTTCCTCTACTTCCTCTTCACTTAAAGGAAATACCTCTTTTTTCCATTCTTCATAAAGTTTATGATAATTACGGAAAAGTGTCTCCTTTTTTCTGTAAAATTCATTCCATAAATGGGAACCTGGATTCAATATAAGCCAGTTAATAGCTGCACAGGCACCGCTTATAGATATAAGAAGGTAAATCTTATCTATCTCTTCTATAATCATTTTTTTATTCTGCCATGGAAAACCGATAATAAAGGAAAATAATACTTTTCTGTCCATATCGAGTTTCATGGCTACGTTTATACCTTTCATAATATCATCTGCCGTAAAATGTTTCCCTATTTTTTTCAGAGTTTCCTCATGAAAAGATTCTGCCCCGACAAGTATGACCTCTGTATAAGGAGCAAGTTCGGAAAGCATTTCTTCCTCAAATAGTTCCGTTACATGTCCGTTCCACATGGCCTTTATGTCAATCTGTCTTTCCCTCAGGAGTCCAGCTATTTTTCTTGCTCTCTTAACATCTATTATAAAACTGTCATCAATAAAGACAAATTTCCCTGTTAATACCTTCTCCAGATAGGGAATATAAGCTTCTATACGATGAACAAAATGTTCAGCACTCAGAGGACGCCAGTTCCTCTGATAGGGGGTAGAGCAATAACTGCAGCGGTTGACACATCCCCTTGAAGATTCTATGGAAAGCCAGCTGTGTGTACCTTCCTGAAGTTTTTCATATAGTGTTACCGGCAGAAGTGATATTTCTTCAGGTGTCATTAACGGAGACAGGGGATTTAACCTTATTTCTCCATGTTCCTTATATACCAGCCCGGGAACTTCCTGTGGTTTTCCCTTTTTTTCTATGAGCCTGAGAAGGGGAATTACAGACTTTTCTCCTTCTCCTCTTACTACATAATCTACAGGATATTCTTCCGCGATTTTTTGTCCGAAAAGTGTTGCCTGTATGCCTCCGACTACAAATATCTGGTCATCTCTTATAGAGCGGAGTTTTTCTATAAGACAGGCAGAAGGATACCAGTTCCATGAATTAACTGACATCATTATTACGTCAAACCTGAGAAGTTCTTCTGCCATTTCCGAAAGTTCAAATTGTTTTCCTGTCCAGTCTTTTATAGAAATTTCATATCCTCCCTGTTCCATAATGGAGGCCAGTAGATAAATATTATAAGGACAGGTACTGGCTTTATAAGCATGTGGTAAAGAAACAAACTTTCCTTCTTTATAGAACATAGTGTTAAGGTTGCATAAAGCTATAAACATACAGACCTCTCAGTCTCTCCTGAACCACGGAGAATAGACCTTTCCCTTTTTTTTAATATCTGTTTTCTCTGAAAGAAGTTCCAGTTCATCGCAAAATTTATGAGAAATCATCTTAAAGGTAAAATCACTTAAAGATTTATTATTTATATATTCTGTGAGAAAATTTATTAAATGTTCAATCAGATCAGTATTCCTTATGAGGGTATCATTTTTTCTTACAACCTTCATATGATCGTTATTCTCATAAAAATTTGCAAATTTCTCTGTATTATCTACAAAATCTTTATAGAAAGACAGGAGATTATCGTCAAATTCTTTTAATAACATGGCGAAAGTCTCCGGCAGAAAAGGATATAATTTTATAAAGATTTGATTGATAAATCCTGCAAGGAGAAAATATTTATCTACAAGTGAATCTTCAAGTATATAAAACTGAGAAAATAATACCCTGTTTTTCCTCTCCAGGGAGTTTAACATGTCCAGATCAGAAGCTTCTATGACAGTGGAATAAAAATCTCTTTCAACCAGTTTATCTTTATATTCTTCAAATAACTGGCTTCCAGGTAGAACACATAATGAATGCAAATGAACATAAATATTTTTTTTAAGTATAGAAGTAAGCATATTTAATGTAAGCAGTAGATCTTCCTCTGTTTCACCGGGGAATCCGTACATAAATGATATAAGAGGTGTTATCCTGTATTTTTCCAGGAGGTTAATAATATTATCTACATTTTTGAGGTTTAGATTTTTGTTGACCTTTTTTTGCATTGCCGGAGAGGCAGATTCCAGTCCCATAAGAATCCTGGTACAGCCTGTCTCTGCCATTCTTTTAATGAGCTTTTCATCTAACGTATCCAGCCTTGCGTTACCTCCCCATTCAATATGAAGTTCCTCCAGTTTATCACATAACTTCATTATAAAATCATAGTTTGTTGTAAGGTTATCCTGGATAAAATTAAAAAAAGCTTTTTTATCACCCAGAATTTTCTTTACCTCCATTATCTCTTTACAGATACGCTCTACAGATTTTAATCTGAAATTATACTTCCAGTATTTATTTGTCGCACAGTAAGTGCATTTGTAAGGGCAACCTCTCCCTGCCTCTATATCAATAAAGTTTATGTCTTTAAAATTCAGGATGGAATCATAATTTAATAAAGGAAGGGTATCCAGGTCTTTTATCATTTCACTGTCACGATTTCTTATAATCCGGGAATCATTCCTGTATACAATGCCGGGGACAGAAGTAAGATTATTATCTTCCATTCCTTTTATTATACTTACAATATTGCCTTCCCCTTCTCCGACACATATTAAATCAATCCAGGGGTAATCTTCCAGAATAGTTTCAGGTAAAAGCGATGTATGAGGGCCTCCAATTATTATTTTGATGTTATTATTTCTCTCTTTAATGAGCCGCGATAAATACAGGGCATTGTGAAAGGTATTGCATAGGGCAGTAAATCCTACTATATCAGGATTTTTATTGATTATATAATCGGCCATAATGTCAAATTTCTTCGCCGTATCAAAGTCATATTCTATTATGTTATTTAGAAACAAATAATTGAAGTTTATTAATTCGACATCATAATCTTTTTCTTTCAAAATTGTAGCCATACTTAATAATCCCAGTGGTATATTCGGATATTTATAGGTAGCATGGACATATTGAAAATTCTCTATAAATAATATTTTCATAAATTATTCCTCCCAGAAATTTTTTAGAGTGTTGTAATTTTAATGAGGTTAAGCATAAATAATACATATTTCTTTCGTGACGCGTAACGCGTAACGGGAGCAAAACCCTCATTTCTACACATGATACAGATTTTTTTCGGAGACTCTTTTACATGGAGCTTTACTTAGAACCTATCCGAAAAGTAATATTTATTCTACACCCTTCCGGTGGGTGAGGCTCTGGAGAAAAATATATACCGTATTAACAGTAATTTATAAATTAAACAAATGTAATATCGTAGCAGTCTGTAATAAGAGTTTTTTTGCAAGAGGATTATAGATTTTTCGGAAGAGCCTCACACACCGGAAGGTATTTGATGACTTTTCGGATAGGCTCTCAGTACCGCTCCAGATAAGTCAGTATCCATTTCTAAAACCTGTCCCTGACCGGACT
>CAYSLJ010000167.1:0-15052 GCA_964431735.1 uncultured Synergistia bacterium
AGCCTCACCCACCGGAAGGGTATAGAATAAATATTACTTTTCGGATAGGTTCTTATTACCGCTCCAGATAAGTTCGTATCCATTTCTAAAACCTGTCCCTGACCGGACTCTTCCGGAAAAAATATGATCCTGTTGTGTGGCAAACTGGTTTTGCAGACTGTTAATATTTTGCGTCTATATAATTTATAACTCTCTTTTACTACGGCATATCTTTTCCTCCAGAACCCGGCCAGGGACAGGAGCGTGTTCCATATTTTTTTGGATATCAATTTACCTGTTACGGTACTTAGGACTTTAAGAAAAATAACTCCGGCAAATTGTTGGAACAGTAATTACCCTCGCGTCACGCGTTACGCTTTACGCATCACGACTATAAACAGCGGAAAATATGCCTCTGATTGATTACTGTTTCGATATGCTATTTTAAAATTGTTACTTTAAGTTACTTTTTGTTACGAGTTTTCTTATTTTTATTCCAATAAAAAAACTAAAAAATTCCTTTTTTATATTTTCAGTTAAATTTTAAAAAAATAATATAAAAATAATATGATTAATTTTAACTTAAATAATATTTACTAAAATTAATTTTTGTGGGATAATATTATTAAATAATCTTTTTTAAAATTATTTGAATAAATACCTGTAAATAAAATTTTATTTAATGTTTGATTTACAGCATTAAACAGGAAAATTTCTATATTTTTAAATTATGAACATATATGGAGAATTATATCGATTAATGAAGAAAAAATATTCTAACAGAGGATTCAGTCTGATAGAAATAATGACAGCTATTGGAATTCTTGGAATAGTAGTTGTAACTGTATGCGGTGTTTTTGTTCATGGTCTTGATGCGATAAAAAAAAGTAAATTCAGAGCCTGTGCTATTCGTATAGCAAATCAAAAATTCGCAGAGTTAAATAAAGCGGATTTAGGAGACCCAAACGGTATTCCTGTGGATAAATTGTCTTTGCCGGACCCTGACGGTTATATAGAAGGACTGGAACACTGTACGCCGACCGGTGTTCAGTATATTTCCTGGCAGGGTGATGCAGATGATTATGAATTAACGGGCAAACAGTATATGGATAATATACCCTATACATTTACTATGACAATAGCAAATTTTAAATCCAAAAATAATATAAAACAGGTTACTGTAAAAATTAAATGGGCCGAGATAGAAGGAGAAAGAACGATAGAATTATGTACACTTATTTCCAGAAGTATGTAAACAGTCAAAAGGAACATGGACTTACTATTCTTGAACTAGTTATATCTTCTATTGTTTTCTGTCTTTTTTTTGCAGCTGTTTATGCTGCCATGGATGTAGGATTGAAGAGCTGGCAACTTGGAGAAAGTAAAACAAATATTCAACAGAGAGTAGAAATACTGCTTAATAGAATAGTAAAAGAAGTTACATACAGTAATATCTTTTCTCTTCAAATATTTAGTTCTTCAGATCCAAATAGTTTATCTTACCTGTGTTTTGAAACAGCAATAAATAAAAATAATAATGATTTTACTGTTGACCGTTCAATTACCGGTATGGGTTGCCCACTATGGCAGGGACATATCCTGTACTATATTCAAAAAGACGGGAAAGATGTAACCAGAAAAAATGTTTACAGACAATTTATTGACAGAGACAATCCATCGATACAGCCTTTAAAGTTAAGTCCTATTACTAATTTTACCTCCGATATAAGCAGTTCAAATGTAAGAACTGTAGTTAAAGATATATACAGTATGGATCTCAGTATTAATGAAAATATTTTGACTGTAAAGGTTTCTTTTAAACAACATATACGCTCACATGCCTCTGTAGCTTTTTCTCCCGGTATAGATTCCCGTAAAGGAGTAGAAATTATTACGATGAAATCCGTTGTAAAGGTGAAAAATTAAATAAAGAGGAGGTTAGATTATGATAAAAAAGTTTGTTTTAACGTCAGACGGTATGGCTTTAATAACTGTTCTTATGCTGACAGTATTGCTTGCTTTGATGACTGTTTCTATGGTTTTTATCAGTACCAATCAAGTTTCCATGATAGGCAATATAACAGGAAAAGAAAAAGCATTGAAAGCTGCAGAAGCAGGTATTGAATATGCTATATATAATCTAAATAATGATTCTGCGTGGGGTCTTATCAATGAAGAAGTAATTTTTCAGGATGGGAAACTGGTAAATACAGCTGATGCCAATACATTCCCGAAATTTGCATATAATAATGTTGATGTTCCTGACATAAACTATACAAATGACTGTAAATTTACTATAACCTTTGCGTCCGGTTCTCCTTACAGATCTGTAAATAACCTCTTTAACCCCGTTATGGGTGACGGAAATACACCCCCCTATACATTTAAAATAGTATCTGTTGGTAAATATGGTCTGGGAACAAATAACAGGGTAATCAGAGTTCTGGAAGCTTATCTTGTAAGATCGGATTATTCTCCACAGAGCGTAAATGTAGCAGGGCCGATAAGTTTTGCCGGGAATGACCCGAATAATACAGGCAGTGTTACTATTCTCGGAAGAGATGTGAATGAACCGGGGTCTATTTATTCAGGTTCCAGTGAGCCAAATAATTCCACTTTCAAAAGTATATCTTCAGGTTCCAATGCAGAAGTTTCTGCCAATAAAGGTATGTTTATAGCAAAAGGGCCTATAGAGGTGCCGGCTGATTTTGTCGGAACTATAGTACCTTTTTCTACCAAAGACTGTCTGTCAAAACCTATAAGAGTTGATGATATAGTAACTATGGCCGGTAACAATGAACTTGGACCTGTAGTCAGTGCACCGGGCGGTACTCTGAGCCTTCAGGAAGAACGTCAGTGGGCAGATGGTACTTATTATTCTGCTGTAAGGCTTGTTAATAGCAGTGGTTTTAAAACATCAGGTGTTGCACCGGATATAACCTATAATCCTTCCGGTAATGTAATTATATTGAAATTAAATAGAGATATTTATGTCAGTTCAGGTGAATTAAATATAACCGGTAATATTGATGCTCTTAAAAGAGAGAGGTATTTCGGATGGCATAATGATGATGGACGTTATTGCAGTTATAAAGGAACAGATAGCAGAAGTTTTTATCTGGATCTTAACGGACATAGTATATATTCAGAAGATACTATAAAAATAGGTGTAAATGTCATAGGAAAAGGGAGAATATTTTCAAAAAAGGATGTAGAGTATCTTGTTTCAATAAATACAGATGAAACGGTGACAGCATGCAGTGGAAATCTGAAACTTGAAATATCCAGGACTATTGGTAAAAGTAATACTACCGGTTTGTATTATGCATCAGGAAATATGGAGATAGGCCCTCTCAAACCGGGAGGAAATCTTGACTGGTCTTCGTCAAATGATACAACATTAAAGGAATTTCCTGCTCCTGTAAGTTATACAGGCAGAGGGGGAGGAGCTTACGCTTCTGTAACAAAATTTAGCGAGCCTACAGGGAAAGCAGTTTCTATAGGACAATATGAACCTCCGAAAAAAGATAAATTCGGTAATATTATTCAGCCTGAATATTACTATGGTAATGGTTTACTTGTTACGAAAGTAATAAATGTTAAAACAGGTGATTTTTACTATATTGCAAAAGGCAATGATAGCAATGGTCATTACGGTAATCGCCTGCAGATAAGTCTTGATTATAACGATCATAAAAATATCGATATGGGTACTTATAAATTAAAAATTATTCCTCCTTCAGGCTCTTCTCTTGATCCCAATCTAATTGATCCCAATTCGATTGATCCGGACGCATCTGACCCCAATGGATGGCTTTCGCCTTCCAATGATTATACGGTTCAATTGCTTGATGAAAATGGCGATCCTGCAAGTATGCCCGATGGTGTAACACAGGATATACTTGATAATTTTGGTCTTCAGTCAGTCCATTATTTCAATCTTACTACTGATTCCGTTGATATTACTATGATAGGGGCAATAAAATCAGGAAATGAAGACAGACGCCTCTTTTTTAATCCAGGTCCTCAGGGAGATGTAGTTATAGGATATGATCCTTCCTATATGAACAGTCTGGTAAATATTCAGAAGAAATTTTTCACAGTAAGGAAGATGGCATGTTATGAATTATAACATAAGAACAGGACAGAATACTCTGTATTTCGGTAAATTATGATTGAAGTCGAAAAAATTGCTTATATGTTATATCCTGGTAAAATATATCTGAATATTACCAACAGGTGCAGTAACAGATGTGTTTTTTGTGTCAGAAATTATACTGATGAACTTGGAGGAAATTATCTGTGGCTCACAGAAGAACCTTCTTCATGGCAAATTATTGACAGTATAAAAGAAGAACTTCTTGCAGAAGCATACTCTGTGCCTGAGGAAATAATATTTTGCGGCTATGGAGAACCTTTATACAGACCCGATGTTATTCTGGATGTACTTGATGCGATAAAAAAACATTATCCGTACTCCAGGACAAGGATTAATACAAACGGTCAATCTATGTTAATTAACGGTGGAAGAAGTTTTATTCCTGAGCTTAAGGGAGTTCTTGATTCTATGTCTATAAGTCTTAATGCCCATAACAGGTCGGCCTATCAACATATATGTAGATCTATTTACGGAGAAAAAGCTTTTGACTCAATCCTTGAATTTGCAGAAGAAGCGGTCAGATATATATCTTCTGTCACCCTTACAGTAGTAGATAACAGAAAAATTAATTCTTCACTTGAAGAAAATATAATTGATATCAATAAATCTATGGAAATAGCTCATAGAATTGGAGCAAAGTTCAGAGCAAGGTAATTGAAAATTTTATTAATATATTTTATAATTGTACTATACTTTTGCACTTTTTCATAAATTCCTTGTTTTTACTGACTTTATAGTTAAATAGGTTCTGGGTTTCAGGTTTTAATCTTCCTGACCCAACACCTGAAAATTGAATAGATTATTTTTTTACAGTCTTTAAATTTTTACTTCCTTCTGACAGAAACGTTTATGGTTGTCAGTTAAAATTTTTAATATCAGGGTGATTTCATGGATCTTCATGAGAGCTTTAAATTAACCTATCAGGTAATGTCCTTAATAAAATATCTTTTTATAATAATTCCTGTTGTCATAGTGTTAACTTCAATACTATCTATGTTCGACTTGAAACATAAAAAATTAAAGGAAATGTTTAATGATAAAGATGTCACCGCCGGACTTACAACATTGTTTCCTTTACTGGTAATTTCTATAATTGCCCTTTTTTTCTGTCTTGTAAGGGTAGTGGATTATTTGAAAAAAAGCGGAATAAAATTCAAATATTATCCTCTTTTAAGTAAAGTAGTTCTACCAATCTGTCAGATGAAAGCACCTGTTGTAAGTGTTATAATAAATGAACTGGCCGGTTCTGTTCCTTTTACGATTCCTATACTGTTACTTGCAGTGACGGGGATTATAATAAAATGGAAAGATGCTGCCAGTAAAGCTCTCATTATAACGGCATCTATGGATTTATTTCTTATCTTAATTGTTTACAAATTTTATATGATTTATTACGAGCTCTTTGGTATCAGAATAGCTCATTAATTATAGGAAGGATTGATTTTATGAGTTCTGTATGTCTGCGTCATCAGGACAGACCTGCAGTTTCGCGATGTAAGCTATGTTTGAAACCTGTATGTGAAGAATGTAAAATGGAAACGGCAGAGGGGATTTTCTGCAGTGAAGAATGTAAGAAAAAAGCGGAATCTCAGAAATCTACGGCAATTCAAACAGAAATTCAGATAATGCTGGACAGGCAGAAACAGCAAAAGGGAATTCTTAAAAATTTATTCGGCTATGTAACGGTTCTTATAGGATTATTTGTGGCAGGTTATATAGCCTGGCAATATTTGCTTACTCCTTCATTGAAGATGCAGATTAAATTACTGCTGGGTAATTTATTGAATAAATAAAGACTGTAATAAGATGTAATATACCGGACTGTAATGTGTATCTTTTACAGTCAGAAATTTTTTATAACTCTTCAATAAATTTTTAATTATTTTTATATTCTCTACTTTTTTTGTAGTCATTTTGCTGATGGTTTCCCTGCATTGAAATCGTAAATGCTACATGCGCATTACCCGTACCTGTCTTGTTGGTGTTATTGCATATTGTCTGCTCTATGAAATATTTTAAAATAATTGACAAAAACTATAAACTAAATTATAATAACCGGAAGGATAATATTAAATAATATAGAATTTCAAAATTTTATTAAGATTAGATTGGAGGTTTGGAACAATGTGGGATTATACGGATAAAGTTCTTGACCATTTTTATAATCCGAGAAATTACGGAGACATGGAAAATCCTGATGCAGTAGGAGAGGTAGGTTCTATTGCATGTGGTGATGCATTAAAATTGATGCTCAAGATAGATGAAAATAAAAAAATCGTAGATGCGAAATTCAAAACTTTCGGCTGTGGAAGTGCTATTGCATCATCTTCAGCCCTTACGGAATTAATAAAAGGTATGACTGTAGATGAAGCCGTGCATGTTACTAATAAGCAGATTGCCGAATATCTCGGTGGCCTTCCTGAAGCAAAAATGCATTGTTCTGTTATGGGAAAAGAAGCTCTCGAAGTTGCAGTAGCAAATTATAAAGGAGAGAGTGTATCACATAATGAGGAAATGGAGGGAAAACTGATCTGTAAATGTTTTGGTGTAACAGAAGGTAAGTTGAAAAAGGTGATAGAAGAAAATCATCTTACTACTGTAGAACAGGTTACAAATTATACGAAAGCAGGAGGAGCCTGCACTGCCTGTATAACTGATATCGAGGATATTATAAAAGAGGTAATGGGAGAACTGGCTATTAAGAGAGAAACTTCTCCTGTAAAAAAGAAGAAACTTACAAATATTCAGCGTATGCTTCTCATACAGGAAACAATAGACAGGGATATAAAGCCGTCTCTACAGATTGACGGAGGAGATATTGAGCTTATAGATGTTGACGGAAAGGATGTATATGTTTCCTTGAGAGGAGCATGTACTAACTGTCCGAGTGCAGGTTTTACTCTTAAATCTTTTGTAGAAGCAAAACTCAGGGAATTTGTAGGAGAAGAACTTAATGTTATAAATGAAAGCCCGTCTGAGGAGAAGTAAGAAAGGGGTCAATAATTATGAGAGTAGTTTATGTTGATAATAATGCAACTACAAAAGTAGCAGAAGAAGTTGTGGAGGAAATGGTTCCTTATTTTACACAATCTTATGGTAATCCTTCAAGCATGCATACTTTTGGCGGTTGTGTTGCGAAATATATTGAAGAAGCGAGAGAAAAGGTGGCAGATTTTTTAGGTGCTATCCCATCGGAAATAGTTTTTACCAGTTGCGGAACTGAAAGTGATAATGCTGCTATAATGGGAACACTGGAATGTTATCCGGAGAAAAAGCATATTATTACTACCCGTGTAGAACATCCGGCAGTACTGACTCTCTGCAAAAATCTTCAAAAAAGAGGATATAAAATCACCTTTCTACCTGTAGATAATAAGGGAAATCTTGATTTAGATCTCCTTAGAGAAGCTATTACTGAAGACACTGCCATAGTATCAATAATGTATGCAAATAACGAAACAGGTGTTGTTTTCCCTGTAGATGAAATAGCAAATATAGTTAAAAGCAGAGGTATTGTTTTTCATACAGATGCAGTTCAGGCAGTCGGTAAAATAAATATTGATATGAAGAAAAATAATGTAGATTTTCTGTCTCTGTCAGGTCATAAATTGCATGCTCCCAAAGGGATAGGAGTGCTGTATATAAGAAGAGGGACTAAATTTCGTCCCTTCCTGAAAGGTGGCCATCAGGAAAATGGCAGAAGGGGAGGAACTGAAAATGCCCCTTATATAGCAGGAATCGGGAAAGCTTTCGAACTTGTAAAAAAATATCTAAAAGAAGAACAGGGAAGAGTAAAAGCTATGAGAGACAGGCTTGAAGCAGGTCTTATCAGCGCTATACCTAATGTAAAGATAAATGGTGATACAGAAAAAAGACTCCCCAATACTACCAGTCTTGGCTTTGAATTCGTAGAGGGAGAAGCAATTTTATTGATGCTCGACAGACTTGGCGTATGTGCATCTTCCGGTTCTGCCTGTACGTCCGGTTCCCTTGAACCATCCCATGTGTTACGAGCCATGGGAGTGCCTTTTACATATGCTCACGGTTCTATAAGATTCAGTCTCAGTCATTATAATACAGATGAAGATATAGATTATATTATTGAACATATGCCTAAAGTTATAAGTAGACTGAGAGAAATTTCTCCTTTTACACAGTATTCGAAAATAGCAGTGTAATTTATATGGAAATGATGAAGTCTTATGCTTTACTTTCTATTTATTTTCATATTTGGTTGGACTGCTCCGGTCATGCCTGTTAGTGAGAAGTGAAACGTGAGAAGTGAAAGGATAGAATATATGAATGCTATAGGATTGATTGAATTAAACAGTGTTGCCAGGGGAATTTCCACATGGGATACAATGGTTAAAGCTGCTTCTGTGGATCTTCTGACTGCTTCAACTGTATGTCCGGGGAAATATATTATTCTTATAGGAGGAGATGTCGGAGTAGTTACCACTTCTGTAGAAAGAGGTATTGAAGAAGCACAACCATGGCTTTTAGATAGTCTTGTTATACCCAATATACACCCTCAGGTTTTCCCTGCTCTTACAGGGTCTGTCACATATGATATGGAAGCGCTTGGTATAATAGAAACTCTGTCTGTGTCATCAGGTATTATCTGTGCCGATACAGCAGTGAAATCAGCTTCAGTTAACTTGATTGAAATAAGGATTGCAGCAGGTCTTGGAGGAAAATCTTCCATTTATCTTACAGGTGAAGTGGGAGCAGTAGAATCTGCCATAAAATCGGGTCTGGCAGTGATAAAGCCTGATATGGTAGTTGATAGTACCGTTATAGCTTCGCCTCATGGTAATCTAAGCCTTGAGTTAGGTGACATGTAATGAAATTTATAGCACTCGGCGGAGCCAGGGAAGTAGGAGGAAGTAGCTCCTTACTCAGTATTTCCGGAAAAAATATACTTGTTGATTGTGGTATACGTATGAATCCGGAAGATAAAAAAGACACTATCCCCAATATTGCTTCCATCGACAGATTGGATCTCATTCTTCTTACTCATGCTCATATGGATCACAGCGGAGCATTGCCTTTAATTCATTCAAAATTTCCTGACGTTCCCATTTATTGTACCAATGCGACTCATCGTCTTATAGAGCTTCTTTTAAGTGATGCAGTCAGAATAATGGAAATGGAAAATATAAAAAATGAAAATGAAACTCCTCTCTATGATAAAAAATTAGTAGAAAAAACGCTGGATAAAATTCGTATAGCTCCTTTCTCTGAATGGATAAACCCTTCCGGGTTTGACAGTATAAAAATTTATTTTCACCCTGCAGGCCATATACTTGGAGCAGCTTCCATATTTATAGATACACCGGAAGGTATGATTATGTTTTCCGGTGATATATCCGTTACCAATCAAATTACAGTACAGGGTATTACTACATGTCCTGCCAGACCTGATGTAATTGTTATGGAGGCAACATATGGTGACAGAGTTCATGTAAGAAAACGTAAAGACGAAGAAAGAAATCTTGCACAGGCAGTAGGAGACGTAATAGCAGGGAAAGGGTCAGTATTGATACCTGCTTTTGCAGTAGGCAGATCTCAGGAAGTAATACTCATACTGAAGAATTATCAGAAAAATAACCTTATCCCCAGGTTTCCCGTTTATGTTGATGGTATGGTAAGGAGTGTTTGTGATATCTATGAAAGTATGGTTTTTTTATTGTCCCCTCAATTGCAGAGGTATATAAAAAATTCGCGAAGACCTGTTTTTTTTGACAGTGACGAAGGTTTTTTCAAAGTAACCGGCAAAAAAATGAGAGATATTATACCGGGAGATAAGCCGTGCTGCATAATTTCAAGCTCAGGTATGCTTGCAGGCGGAGCTTCTCCTGTATATGCAAAAAAGTTGATTCAAAAAGAAGAAAATGCCATTCTTCTGACAGGTTATCAGGATGAAGAATCGCCTGGTAGAAAATTGCTTAACCTCAACCGGGGAGAAAACATAGAGATAGATGGGCAAAAGCTTGCCACCAGGTGTATGGTGGCTCAATATAATTTATCCGCTCATGCAGATTCAAATCAGATAAACCAGATAATATCTTATCTCAATCCGAGAACAATTATACTGGTTCACGGAAATAGTTCTTCAATAGACTGTCTTGCAGGACAGCTCAGAAAATATAATGTGTGGCGTCCGGCAAATAATGAAGAAATAGATCCTTTTTCCATGGCACCTTTATTTGTTTATTATGGAACACAGCCTTCTCTTCAGATAGTATCTGAACAGGTACCTGATGTTACTGCCGTAAATACTCTTCAAAAGCCACTGGGAGATAAAGAAAAAATGTTTTCTCTTGAAGATATAGATTATTTATGGAAAGAATTGCAGAAATTTTCTTTAAGAGAATATTCTGTCCCTGAACTTGTAAGGTTGTGGTACGGAGAAGATTTTTCTAAGGAACAGAGAAAAGTTTTAGAACAAATTTTATTCTCTGATAATCTTTATTTTGAAAAAATAAGGGTTGCCAAAAAATGGGTTTACCGTCCCCGTTCTCCTCTGGAATTGGAAAAGGTAAAAGAAGAACGAATTAATATGGAGCATTTACAACCAGGAAGGATAATTCTGATAAAAAATGAAGAGCAGAAATTACTCCTGGGAATACTTGTAAATCTGGACGAATCAGATGAATATTACTACGCAATTATTAAAGGTAAAAAAGGTGTAAAAAAATGTATGAGAAAATCCTTCATTCAGGATACAGGTCATTCAATCAATCTTGAAGAAGCTGAAGAAAGTCAATGGAAAATATATCTCAGAAACCTTGAAAAAGAAAGTTATCAATATCATAAAATTATATCAGGAGGAGAAGCATGGAAGGTTTTATATAAAATGCCCCAGCCTTATTCTTTCGACGATATTATTAAGATATTTTTTGGGGATTCTCCTTCTCTGGAACAAAAACTGGCTGCAGCAGTTCGTCTGAACGGTAATGATATATTTTTTTACAGAAACAGACAGGGAGATTATATACCAAGAGGAATAGATGAAGTATCCAAAAAATTAGGAAAACCTGTTGAAAGACTGGAAAAAGAAATGGAGCTTAATACTATACCGGCAGGAACGGTATTAAAAGTAAAACCTTTTGACGATTTATCAGAAGAAACTTATGAAATAGCTGTGTTTTCCGGATATATATCTGCAAAAGGTTTTGATTGTATAACATCTCAGGGTAAGAAAAATTTCTGGTTCAGTAAATACATAGATATGACAGATAAATTCATCTGTCTTGATAATAAAAATGAAGAAGAAATTATAAGGGAACTCGGGGAGATAAGAAAATATATAGGGATATAAGTCATTTCACTCCTTTCCCTTTAATCCTAATTTCTGCATTTTATATCTGAGATTTCTTTCCGATATACCGAGCAGATTTGCTGCCTTCGTCTGTATCCCTTCCGTAAATAAAAGTGCTTCTTCTATAAGATTTTTTTCCAGATTTTCTACCTGCTGCTGTAATGAACCATTTGAAATACTGGCTTTTTTCTTTTCTTTTCTTTTTATATGTTCCGTTAGATCGTCACTTGTAATCATGTCATCCCGTGACAGTATGACAGCTCTTTCCACTATGTTCTTCAGCTCCCTTACATTTCCCGGGTAATCATATTTCATAAGAAAATCAAAAGCTTCTTTTGAAAAACCATGCAAACATTTTCCGTTTTCCTCTCCGTACAGGGTCAGATAATAATTTAATAGGGCCGGTATGTCTTCTTTCCTTTCTCTGAGTGGCGGTATATTAATAGTAATAACATTCAGTCTGTAAAAAAGATCTTCCCTGAAGGTTTCTGCTTCAATCATTTCTTCCATAGGGCGGTGGGTGGCTGCTATAACCCTTACATCCACTTCAACCGGCCCTTCTCCACCGAGTCTTTCAAAGGTACCTTCCTGGAGAACTCTCAGAAGCTGTACCTGTGCCGTAAGAGGCAGATCTCCCACTTCATCTATAAATATGGAACCTTTATGGGCCAGTTCGAATTTCCCTTTCGCCTGTTTTATCGCTCCTGTAAAGGAGCCTTTCTCATGACCGAACAGTGTGCTTATGAGGAGATTTTCATTGAGTACTCCGCAGTTAACTATAATAAGAGGTTTATCTTTCCTCGGACTTCCGTAGTGAATGGTTCTTGCTATCAATTCTTTACCTGTGCCGCTTTCTCCTCTTATTAAAACGGAAGCCTTCGATTGTGCTACCCTTGCTGCCATATTCATGACTTCTTCCATAATTTTGCTTTTATAAACTATATGGGAAAAATTATATTTTTCGGAAATTTCTTTCTTCAGTTGCAGATTTTCCGATATAAGGGATTTTCTCTCAAAGGCTTTTTTTATAATCAGTTCAAGTTCGTCCAGATTGATTGGTTTTATGAGGTAATCTTCAGCCCCTTTTCTCATGGCCTCTACAGATTTTTCAATTGTTCCGAAGGCTGTAATTATAATAACCCCTATTTCAGGGTTAAGTTTTTTTATCTCCTGAAGTACAGTTATTCCATCCATATCAGGCATTTTGAAATCTGTCAGAACCAGTTCTACAGGGTTATTTGCCACTATTTGAAGCCCTTCTTTCCCACAGGCAGCTTTCTCTACTTTATAACCCAGTTTTTTTAGAAAACCTGTAAGGATTTCTCTTTGAGCTTTCTCGTCATCTATTACAAGAATAAATTCTTTCATATGTTCCGTGCTTTTATAATCACGTCACCTCCGTCTATTTTATAATTCGTTATTATCTTCAGGAAGAATTATTGTAAATTCTGTGCCTTTTCCGGGAGCACTGTTTAATTCTATTATACCTCCATGCTGTTCTATGATCTTCTGGGCAACACAGAGACCGATTCCGTTGCCTTCCGGCCTGGTTGTGAAATATAATTCGAAAATCTTATTTTTATTTTCTTCAGAAATCCCATATCCTGTATCTTTCACTTTTATATAGATCCTGTTTTCCTTTTTCTCGGAACATATTTCTATATAACCTTCCTCTGTTGCTTCTATGCCGTTCAATATTATATTTATTATTGATTGTTTGATCTGGTCGGCATCAATATTACAGTAGACGTTCTCCGTTAATTGTTCTTTTACCGTTAACCCTTTTTCCTGAATCTGAGGTGTAAGAAGTGTTATAATTTCTTTTAACAGACCGAAAAGTTCAACATGTGACAGGTTAAGTTCCTGTGGTCTGGCAAATTTAAGAAATCTTTCCACTATACTGTTAACCCTGGACACTTCACTTATGACAATTTCCAGTAATGTTATATATTCTTCTTCATCTTCTGTTACTTTAAATTCTCTTTTAAATCTCTGGACAATCATTCCTATGGCATTCAAAGGATTTTTTATTTCATGTGCCACTCCTGCTGCAACACGGCCTATATATAAATATTTTTCCTTTTTCATATGTTCCAGTTCTATTTCTCTGAGGCGATTTCTCTCTATAATACCTGCAATCTGGGCAGAAACTGTGCTCAATAAATCTATGTCATCATTGTCATAACCCAGTTCATGCTGCTTGTTACACAGGTTTACGACACCCAGTATCTTGTCTTTAATAATCATAGGAGCACATATTAAATTTTTTATCTCATAATCTTTTTCTATGTGTTCACGAATTAAAAACCTCGGATCTCTGTGGCCGTTATTGGCAACAATCAATTCTCCTGTTTTTGCAACTCTTCCTGCAATCCCCTCTCCAATAGAAAAGTCATAGTCAATTTCACTCCTGTAGCTTCCTCTGTATGATTTCACATATAGTTTACCTTTGTTTTTATCTACAAGCATAACAGATGCTTTTTCGGAATTCATGGCAGTAAGTAATGAATCCAGTATAAAACCAAGTAATTTATCTATTTCTTCAATATGATTTGTTGCCTGACTCACATTGAAGAGTAAAGTAAGCCTGTTTATCCTCTGCCGGAGCAGTGTACTGTAGCTGAAGAGGCTTGCCATCATTTGATTTAACCCCTGTGACATCATGCCTATTTCATCACAGGACATAACAGGTACCATAGTTTCAAAATCTCCTTCTTTGATTTTGTTCATACTGTTTATGAGTATTTTTATAGGTTCCGTTATACTTCTGCTAAACAGTATAATAAGTGGTACCAACAGTACAGACATAGTGATGACATTTATTATTAAATCATGATTCATGGAAAGGAGGGAATGTTTTATTTTATTAATATCTTCTGCACCGGTAGATAATCTTATATGAGCCGAAATAAGAAGACTTATTGAAGGAATAAAAAAGAGCAATATTAGCATAAAGGCAATCCTTTCCCATAACCCTGATGACCGTATCTTTACTATGGTAGGAAAAGAATTATTTTTTATAAGTATTTTTTCTCTTAAGAACAGAATAATATGACAGGTCAAGAAATACGTAAATATTATCATAGACATAAAGGTATTCAATAATCTTACAGACGAGAGTATTAGCCCGTCTTTATCAAGATTGCTGATGGCTATGTGAAATATAAAAAATAAGACGGTTAAACCTGTAACCATTAAAGTATTTGTAAGAGGGAGACTGTATAGTAATCTGTCATTATCTTTATTTTCATGTATCAGGGAAGGTCTTATTATTACCGTACTTATTATGCTCATAACTGTTACAGAGAATAAAAGAAACATGACTTCTGAAAATGATAAAAGTGATATCTTTAAAATCAGATATATTAAGAGGAAATTAATTAAAGGGAAAAGTATATTACTGAATAATAAGAAGAAATATTTTTGTTGAATATTTATCATAAATAATTTTCTTCCGTTTTTTATGGATTTTTTATATTTATAATTAATTCGACGAAATGGTCGAATATCTTTTCTGTTTTAAAAAAATCCTTAATACCGCTCCAAATAAGTTAGTACCCATATTAAAACCTGTCCCTGGCCGGACTCTT
>CAYSLJ010000168.1:0-14965 GCA_964431735.1 uncultured Synergistia bacterium
TTTTAATACGGCATATCTTTTCCTCCAGAGCCCGGCCAGGGACAGGAGTGAGTGCAATATTTTTTTTGGGTACCAATTTACCTGTTGCGGTAATAAGAGTCCCTCCGTCTTTTCTGCCACACCTCTATGAATACCCTTTATTATATTTTCTTTTGTTTCTTTTTCAGCCATAAGAGATATAACCTCAGGCTCGGCGAAGACGGTACAGATGCTGTTTAGGGATAAGTATTGAAGCTATAAAATTAAACAATACTGGACGTCTGTGAAGAAATTTTATAAATCCCAATCTCTTCATAATCTGTCTTCAAACATTTCTATAAAAGCCCTTATTCTGCTGGCAAGCTGCCCTCTGGCTTTCACAGGATAATCACCTTCTATTACGAGAACCGGTATATCCATAGAACGAAGGGAAGAAACTAATATATGGATGTCCCAGGAAAAAATATCACAAAATTTTATCAGATAAAATATTATACCATCTACTGAATAATTTGCAATTATCTCTTTAATATTATTTAATCTCTCTTTGACAGAACCGGACATTCCGGCACATGGTGATTTATGAAGATACTCTCCGGCAAGAGATCCAGAGACATGCGGACATGCCGTAAAAAACAAAAATCTTCATATACTGCATGAGCACCTGATAATTCTATTCCGGTGGGTGAGGCTCTGGAGAAAAATATGATTGCGTTTTTTTACGACAGGTAAATTCACCTTTACTGAAAATTATAGTTAATGCATATAAATCTGTAATTAGTGAATAGTGAGTAGTGAATGGCAGGTAATGTCTTATTTTATTCACTTTTCACTCTGAATATTCTATAACAAATTTCTTTTTCCCTTGTATGTAAAATCACCTGTCATTTTTAAACGCAATTGAAAAATATATACCGTATTTAATTTTATTGACTTTTTTCTCTATCATTTGTATAATTTTTATTATTGAGAGAGAACAATAGTTTTTATATTTAAGGAGGATAATTATGTCAGAAGAAAAAATCGTATCAGAGAAAATTTACGGAGAACCGGAAGATTTTAAACCCTGGGCCAGAGAACTCGGTCTGGAAAGCGTAACAGCGGCTGCTAAATTATATATAAGCGATAAAGCCGAAGCTATTGTAGTTGACAATATAAGCGGTGAACCTGCAAAAAATCCCTGGGAAAATCTCTTTGACGGGAAATCTCATTCTGTAATGAAACTGATGGATGAAAAAGGACATGACTGCAAGGTTGCTTATTACACGACACCGGATCCGAAGGACTCCAGTCATGTTACATTTAAAGGATTTGGAGGCCCTGCAGGAGACGTATGGTGGCAGGGAGAAATGTTTAAAAAGATGGAAGACGGAAGTCTGAAATACGAAATAATTATAAAAGGGAAAGCTTAGTGGTTGTAAAAAAATAACCATGTCATATTTACAATCGTGACGCGTGACGCGTGACGCGAGGATACTAATCGTTCTAATAATTTGCCAGAGTTGTTTTTCTTACAATCCTGAGTAGTGAATAGTGAGTAGTGAGTATAAAACCCGTTCACTGCTCACTATTATTTATACTCACCCCGGTAAAATCACTCAAAACCATTTACAGTAACGGTAATTGAATCATTCACATCAAAATATCCGGAATATCTGGTTTTGCCCGGTTTACTATCAAAAGATAATGCTCTGTAATTACTTCCTCTGTTGACATAATAAAAAGAAGCCAGTCCATCTTTATCTGACTTTGTAAATCCAGTCATATTCTCTCCACTATACAATAATACAGTGTTGTTTACCACAGGTTCTCCTGAAACAGTCTTTAAATAAACCTTTACTCTCCCGTATTTATTTTCTCTCAGAGTTCCGAGAGCATCTTTCACGTTAATATTACCCCATCCCGTATCTCTGTCCCATCCCAGTTCTCCTGTATCTTCTGCAGTAAGTTCTATCTGACTTCTTATCTCTTCAGGTGTAATACCTTTATGAAAGGATGCAAGAAGAGCGCATACGCCTGTAACAAAGGGGGCGGACATGGATGTGCCGTCCATAGAGACATAATGACCGTCTTTAGCCGTAGAATAAATATCCACTCCCGGAGCGGATATAGAAATATGATTTCCCCCGGTAGAAAAAGAGGCTCCCTGTTTTCTGCCGTCTACGGCACCTGCTGCAATGATTCCCTGACATGCTGCCGGATATCTGACCATGGCTCTGTGAGTATTACCCATGGATGAAACAAGAACAACATTTCTCTCCAGGGCATAATTTATGGCATCGCTGAGAGACAGAGAATAGCCGTTTTTATCGCTGAAACTCATATTTATGACACGGGCGCCATGTTCTGTTGCCCATACTATAGCCCTCAGTACCACATCATTCGGTATATCTTCATTTCCCTCTGCCATTACTACAGGCATAATTCTGCATTTCCATGCAACACCTGCTATACCTGTTCCGTTATTACCTATACCGGCAGCAATTCCTGCCACATGGGTTCCATGGCCCATAACATCGGAATTTATTCTTCCGTCAAATTCTTCTCCTGTAACTGCATTAAAACCTGTAACCATTTTACCGGCAAATTCACAGTGTGTGCCGTTAACTCCCGTATCCAGAATGGCAACAGTTATATCTTCAGAACCGGTTGTAATATCCCATGCCTGTTCGGCAGAACATATCTGAGGAGCATATTGATAATTATAGTAAAAATCATCGGGAACCATATCCAGGGTATAAGTATAAACAGGTTCAGCATAGATAACTTCTTTATCTATAGCCCTGACGGTATCTACTATTGATGAAGACAGAGGTAATTTAATCTTTCCGTATTTTTTATCTCCAATGGAAAAAGTGTTTATCACAGTACCTCCTGTTTTTTCAGATATATCGGAAATTCTGTCTCTGTAATGGACAATAATCATATTATCTTCATGGGGAGGAAGCTTGTCATCACTTTCCGGCAACGACAGAGGGTCTGAAAAATTCCCGCTGTTTTCCGTTTGAGTATTAATTACCTCTGTTACCTGATTTCCTCCGCAGCCTGACATAATAATAAGGGATAAAAATAGTATGGATAAAATAGTTTTTCTCATAAATCCTCCAAAATCGTAACGCGTGACGCGTGACGCGTAACGCGAGGTTTGCTTAACCGGTAGACCACCTTATTCAGATACAGTTGTAAATATAAAAGAACCGTTGTTTGACGTAAAATAAACTTCATAAGTATTCAAATCCATATAAGGATAAGACGGATAGGAATAGGCCCGATAGGTACGGGTTGTTTCGTCATATGAACCGGCTGCATAAGTATTGAAAACATCCCATTCATATACTGAGTTTTTCTTCAGTTCCGCAGACAGATTGACAGAACTTTCATTTATATCGTCACTGCTTATATGTTCGATAACAAAAGGATCGGATTTCTCCCTGTTAACATCCCATATATATATGTCATATACTCTTTTATCACCTGTCCTGTTATTTACGGACCATTTCATCACAGGTTTCGTAGAAACTCCTGTCGTGTTATCCGAAGGTTCTGTAAGATTTACACGGAATAGATCCAGAACCGTTACCTCATGAGATATATCACTTAAAGGACTCTCGCCTGCAACATTACAGGCAGACATTTTGTAATAAAGTTTCTGACCAGGATATATAACAGAAGGGTCTCCGTCTGTAAAAACAGGTGATGATGATGTGGCAACCCACGTAAAAGGGCCATCTTTAGAAATAGAACGGTATAATTTATAAGATGTGGCATCACTCTGTTCATAGGTGCAGTTTATTGATACATAACATGTGGCATCGGCAGGAAGGCCTCTGAGATTTAAAAAACTATCCTTTATTTTTACAATAAACGGGTCAATATCAGGAGAAATTAATCTCTTCTTTTTACAATTTCCTACTCTGCGGTAATATTCTCCACAGGATTCTCCGAAGGTATAGGCTGTTACCCTGATAGATTTCGGCGGGTACACAGGAGGAGTTGCAGGGGAAGCAAATCCGTTTTTTATATTTATCGTAAGCTCTGATCTGTTATTATTTGTATCATAAACTACAATATAAAGATAATTATTTCCCGGAGGAAGTTTTTCAGGGTCCAGTTCAAAAGATAGAACAGACGAATTATCTTTACTTACTGCCGAAGGATAACCGTATTTATATCCTGTTTTAACATAAATGCCTTTTATATTCCCTGCACCTTCGGCGGAAACTGTAACAGTTCTTTTATCTGTGATGACATCTCCCTCCGATATACCGCTCACAGTTATATAAGGAGCAGATACAGGCCACAGAGGATTAAAATAAGGCATCTGTATAAGTTCAAGGGATGTGCCTCCATTTACGGACTGAGCCATGGAAGCACTGCAGCCTTTTTTTGAAAGTAAAAGTGTATAAAGTCCCGGTTCTATATTATTAAAAGAAAAATAACCATTCTCATCTGTCATGGTTGAAATTCCTGTTTCAAGCAATGTAACGGTAGAATTTATAACAGGAGAGCCTTTGGAGTATTCGACTACAGTGCCTGTTATTGACGGGCCCGATGTAATAACAGTTCTGTCATCGCCGCATCCGACATTTAAAAGAGAAATAATCAGAAATAAATAAAAATATTTTTTTATCAATATTCATTATCCTTTTTGAATTTTGGATTTACCTGGCCGGTCTATAAGTTTCCCACAGAACCCATTCTTTTTCATTACTATAATAAGCCACAGTAAGCTCTATCGTGATAAAATTATTTTTCCATATATAAGAGGTATCTTTTCTACCTTCATCTGACACAGGAAATTCTTTTGTTTCATGAGACTTTCCGAAGAGAGTGGTAAAAGAATCTATTATCTTTTTTACATCCCCTTCTTTTTTTATAAAAGGACTCTGAAATAGAATTTGATTTACTCTGTTCTTTTCATTAAAATAAATGGTTCCGTCCCAACCATCTCTATTCAAAGTAAAATAAATATCTCCTGTTTTAAAAAACATATTTTCTTCGAAAGAAATAGATGCTCCTTTCAGGCTTTTTTTCACTTCATCTGCGGTCATATCCATTTTTACGATATTCCATCCGCGAAGATTCTGAAAATTTTCTTTACTTTCACAAGGAAAATTTAAACATATATGTAACATAATCAGAATAATTAAAATAATTTTAATTTTCATAAATAAACTTCCTTTCTGCTGACCTGAGCATAAGCATGTAATAAAAACTTTCCTCCCGTGACGCGTTACGCGTTACGCGTCACGAGAGCATATTGTATTATTTATGCTCATCTCAGTAAATAAATTAAAGGTGAAATAAAATGATTTTTGCATTTATTTTTCTGGTTCTTCTGGCATATCTGTTAATTCGTTTTCGTCTTATTAAAGTATCAGATAAAAAAGATTTTCTTTCTCTCCTGCCTGTCTTTATTATTCTCGGATTATTTTTTCACTTCCTTTCAATGTTTTATCTTTTTACCAGGGATAAACTGCTGTCTTATACTGTAACTCCTATTATATCATCAATGAAAGATTTTGAAAATTTTAAAAAAGGAAAGGAACTGATTATTCAGTGTAAAGTAAGTAAGACTATGCCTTTTAATCATGAAAATTTTGTCGCCTACAAACAGATTCCCTTTGATGATGACGATTTTGTAGTAACAAAAACCCCTCCTCTTGAGCTCGAATTAAAAGATGGAAAGATAAAACTGGACAATGAAAATTACCGGATAATGAACTGGCCCCGGAGAAGAGATTCTCTTTATTTATGGAATTTCCTTACCACAGGTACAGAAGTAATTATAACAGGAAGTGAAGTTAAAAAAAGCACTGAGAACAACAGATTTATTAACGGGGAAATTGTTTTTGCCGGTTCCCGTGATGATTTTCTCCGGAAGGTGAAAAGAGACTCCATATTACCGGATGTTATGTTTTACCTGTGTCTTACGTCAGGATTACTTATGTGGATAATTCCTCCTCTATACTTTTTTACAAAGAAAAAACACGGTCAGGAGATTTCATAACACAATGGAACTTCTCATAACAATAGTAATTTTTTGCTTATTTTTAAGTATAAGCTATTTCAGGAAAAAAAACACTGAATATATGTGGAAGAAATTTGCCATTTCCTCAGGATTATCTATAACTCCGGCAAAATATCTCTTTGATTTTCCGAAAATTACAGGTTTATATAAAAATTTTAATATTTCACTCTTCACAGGTACGAGAGAAATCAAATATGTCAGAATTTCAGGAGATACGTTAAGACAATTAGAAAATATCATACATACAGACAGGCTTAAATCTCTTACAGGTGAAAAATGGTCAGAAAAAAAACTGGTACATAGATTAAAATCTCTCAATTACAACCAAAGAGAAATTGAGTTAATACTGTCACATACCACGGCAGAAGAGGAAAAAAACTTAAAACCACGTAAACACACTGTTACTTATACATTTATTATGATGTATCCTCTTTCTTCATATAACGGCTTTAATATTCACATATACAGCAATGGATATTTCAGTAAAAAAATCGAAAGTGCCTGTAAAGCTATTTCCGACAGATTTATTGAAACAGGTGACAGTGAATTTGACAGAGCTTTTGTCATAAAAAGCGATAATCATGAAAAAGCTCTAAAGGTAATTACCTGTGAAACACGAAAAAAACTCCTGAAATATAAAATGCCTGTAGATATATTTATTTCAGGAAAATCTATAGCATTTGAAACAGAAGGTATAATAAAAAGTCTGTCTTTTCTCAATAATATAGTTGAAATCATGGCAGATACGGGAGAAATGATGTTCGATGAGTCACAGAAAAGCTGTCCTTTCTGCGGTGAAATTTTATCTTCAAAAGACAAATTCTGCATAAGTTGCGGAAAAATACTCAACACAAATGACAGATAGTGAGGTATAAACATGTTGAATCCCCTTGAAGAACATATATATCTGAAAAGAAGAAAAAAGGAAATACTTCCTATAAGGAGTGATTATTTCCGTGATCAGACCGCGATTATTCATTCCATGCCTTTCAGAAGGCTGAAAAACAAAACACAGGTCTTTTTTGCTCCCCAGAATGATCATGTATGTACGAGAATTGAACATGTCATGCATGTGGCCTCGGTAGGTGCATCTATCTGCAGGGGGCTCAATAATTACGGATGGGATGTAGACACAGAACTTGCCTATGCCATAGGCCTCGGTCATGACATGGGCCATACTCCATTCGGCCATTCGGGAGAAGATGCCCTGAATGAGATACCGGGGATTGATAAATTCATCCACGAAATAAACAGTTACAGAGTAGTGGAATATCTGGCTAACAGAGGAGAGGGACTTAATCTTACCTATGCGGTAAAAGACGGTATCATATGCCATAACGGAGAAAAATTCGAACAATATCTGTCCCCTTCGGAAGAGGAAAAAGATCTGGATAATATAAAAGATAGAAATTTCAAACCATCATCATATGAAGGATGTATTATAAGATTTTCAGATAAAATTGCCTATCTGGGAAGGGATATTGAAGATGCCATAAGAGCAGGTTTTATAGAAACAAAAGATATTCCCGAAGAAATAAGAAAAGAACTCGGTGATTCTAACGGAGAAATCATCAATAAACTTGTAACTGATGTAATTGAAAACTCCAGAGACAGACAGGAAATAGGATTCTCTGACGACACCTTCGACCTGGTGATAAAACTCAGAACATTCAACTATGAACATATATATTACAATAAAACAATTAAAGATTATGAGAAATACAGCAAAAAAATCGTTAAAGATCTCTTTGAACATCTTATGGATTTATATAATAAGTGCTCCTGTGATTATGAAGCATATGAGCATGAACAGGTTCCTTTCAATCAGTCTTTCGGAAAATATCTGGAAAAGATGCATGATTTTTATATAAAGGAAAAAGCTCAGCCACAGCATATTGTGACAGATTACGTGGCAGGCATGACGGACCTATATGCACTGGAATATATGAAACAGATTACCCTTCCTTCGCCCATAGTATTTAATATTAATTAGTTATCTCTTTCCTCGCGTCACGCGTCACGCGTTACGCGTCACGATTTAATTTAATTGTCATTCCTTTAAGAGATAAAAAAACATAGGATTCCTGTAGAATTCTCCGTTTTTTCAAAAATTCTTTATTTTTTCAAAAGCTCTATCATCTTCTGATCATTTTTTTTTGTAGCAATTATAAGGGCAGTTTCTCCGCTTTCTGTCTTTGCATCAATATCTGCGCCAAGTTCGATTAACACTTTTGCCACGTCATAATTGCCTTTATATACTGCAATCAGAAGAGGGGTCATTTTGCCGAGAGTCCTTATGTCATTTACATTTGCTCCGTGAGAAATCAGTATTTTCGCACATTCCGGCTGATTCTGTGACGCAGCCACATGTATCGGTGTTCCTCCGTTGTTATTCCTTGCATTAATATCTGCACCGATACTTATCAAATATTCTACAATGTCACATCTTCCCCATCCTGTTGCCATATGAAGAGGTGATTTCCCTTCTTCTGTTTTTGACTGAAGAAGAGACGGATCATGAGCAAGAAGTGCTTTTACTTTAGAAAGATCCCCTGCTTTGCAGGCATCATGAATTTCACCGGCATATACGGCTGAAGATAAGAAAGATAGTAAAATGAGGATACATAAAAAAGTAATAATTTTTTTCATTCTGTCACCTCCCTTTAAAATTATATTATATCACAAAAGGCAATAGTCTTTATAACACGGTACCGGATAATCTGTGATTATGTATTCTCCCGTCACGCGTTATGCGTTACGCGTCACGAAACAGTAGTGATATTTAGCGTTATCAACACTAAATACCACTCCAGATAAGTTCGTAACCATTTTATCAGCTTCTGCCTGACAGGCTCTTACGAAGAAAAATAATTTGCCTTATATAATTTGTTTTACAGACAATAAATTAACCCTTATTTAATTTTTAATACTATAGAAAAAACGAATTTTTCTTCTCCAGAGCCTGCCAGACAGAAGCTTTTTACGGGTACCTATTTACCTGTTACGGTACTAAGGAATAACATTATATTCTGCCAGAGACCAGTATCTATTGTCACCCGGTACCGTCATATTAATTGAACATTTACTTCCTGATACCTGTACAGTTCCTTCATAAATATCATTTCCCAGAGGTGCCAGAGACACAAAATGTCCGTCTATAACCACTGCAACTGCTCCGGCATCCCTTACACGGCACTTAAAATATACATTTCCCCTTTTAATGTGTCCTTCAAGAGGTGAATAAAGATAACAGCCATGCTCGGTAAAAGTGCTGTATGTAGCAGGGAAAGAACTTTTTTTATTTTTCGGATAAACAAGGAAATTCAAGATGCCTGTGTAGGTTTCCTGCGATTTTCCAGATTTTCCGTAAATATTTACATTATACGTTACACCTTTTCGTGGAAATCTGGCTTTTAATATATATTCATTCCCTTCTTTCTGTAACAGTGTATAATTTTCAAATTTACTTTTACCATCATCTATACTGGCAGAAAGAAAGACATTCTGAGGAGATTTTATTCTTGCTTCAAATTCTCCGTCAACAGTATTTTTATAGGTACCGGGACTGACCAGAGAAAGACCGAAAGAGAAAAATTCGCCATTTGCATCAGGCAGATTTTCAAACTGTTCTTTTGTAAGAGGAGAACTGAGAAGTTGCCATGCCGGTTCATCAGGGAAATGAGAATAAATAAAACAGGCAGGCCCCAGAAACAGATAGTCTGTGCTATACTGTTTCACATAGGTTCTTCCTTCCAGATACCCACCGTCCCATGTAGAATCCAGAAGATAACACAGGTTACCTATCTGAACTGCATTCCATGCATGAGGGCCCAGGGTTCCACCTGTAGAATAACCATATCCTTTTGACAGTCCTGTTATTTTAAAACATTTCAGACCTGCCAGTTCACAGAATCTCTGGTACAGTGAAGAAAAACCTTCACATACGGCAGTCCTTCTTTTAAGGACACTTGTGCTATCCATAGGAGGATAATTGCCGGAAAAATAACTTTTCACATCATATTCTATGTTAAGAGCAATCCAGTCATGGAGCACCTTGGCTTTCTCGTAGTCATCAAGACCTTCTGTAAGATATGTGACAAGAGAATATTCATCGGACATATAATTTTTCGGAACTCTGACAGCCCTGCTCATCGGTTGCCCGTTTCTCAGGTTATGTATATGAGTAAAAACAGGATCCTTTGTTGATACTTCTACCGGAGAGGGTTTTGCCTGTACAACAGAAGTTTTTACTGGCTTTGCAGCAGGAGTATTCACGGCTTTCGCAACAGGAGTCTTTACAGACGTTACGACAGGAGTTTTTCCGGCTTTCGCGACAGGAGTTTTTCCGGGCTTCTCGCCGGAGGCCTTCCGGATATCGGAAAGAATCTTCTTACCTTCAGTAACTATAGTTTCTTTAATCTTCGTGCCGTCAGTAACTATAGTTTTTTTAATCTCTGTAAAAGAACAACCGGTAAAAAAAATATGAAGCAGCAAATG
The DNA here is from genome assembly GCA_964431735.1 of uncultured Synergistia bacterium. Classification (GTDB taxonomy): domain Bacteria; phylum Vulcanimicrobiota; class SpSt-956; order SpSt-956; family JAKJGF01; genus CALARM01. The sequence continues at coordinate 10,508 of CAYSLJ010000168.1, forward strand.
AAACATAAATATATTCGCATAAATTTCAAGACTCCCTTTCCATGTCCAGCACTTCTCGAACCTTTGCTGCAACAGTATTTATGGAGAATGGCTTTTCCAGGAAATTTACTGCTTCATCAATGATTCCATGATGGGCAATTACATCTGCCGGATATCCGGACATATAGATACATTTCAAACCGGGTCTGATTGTAAGTATTTTCTCCATCAATTCTCTTCCATTCATCCCCGGCATTACTACATCTGTAATCAGAAGATCTATATTTGTAGAATGTTTCTCTGCCAGATAAATGGCCTGTGCAGGCGTTGTAGCCGTAAAGACGGTATAACCAAGTTTTTCAAGCAACATTTTGCATGGTACAAGGTAACATTCTTCATCTTCAGCAATCAGTATAGTCTCTGTCCCTGCCTGCAATTTATCCGGCTCTTTTTCTGCTGGAGCCATAAGAGGTTCTGATTTAAAGCGAGGCAGGTAAATTTTGACGGTTGTACCTTTGCCTTCTTCACTGAATACATTGATAAAGCCATTATTCTGATGTACAATACCATAAACAGTAGGCAATCCGAGACCGTTTCCTTTACCGACTTCTTTGGTGGTATAAAAAGGTTCAAAGATGTTTTCTATTACTTCTTTGCTCATTCCATTACCTGTATCACTTACAGAGAGGATTACATAATCTCCGGGAAGAATTGCCTCATTACCTGCGAAATATGAAGTATCAAACACTGCATTACATGTTTCCAGTGTAATAGAACCGGCTTTATCAATGGCATCACGGGAATTGACTGTCAGATTTACCACTATCTGTTCAAGCTGATTGGGATCAATTCTGACATTCCAGAGATCATGGCCGGGTTTCCAGATAAATTCAATGTTTTCACCAATGAGCTGGTAAAGCATTTTATGCATATCTGATAAAGTTTTATTTATATCCAGTACCTTTGGATTTACATTCTGTTTGCGGGCAAAGGCCATGAGCTGCCTGACAAGATTTGCCGCTCTCTGTGAAGAATTAACAATCAGTTGAAGCTGAGAATATAATGGATTATCAGGTTCCAGATCCATCATAATTACTTCCGAACAGCCAATGATTATTCCGAGTATATTATTGAAATTATGTGCCACGCCGCCTACCATACGGCCTACAGACTCCATTTTCTGAGCATGAATCAACTGTTTTTGCAGTTTCTCTTTTTCCTCTTCTGCCTCCCTGCGCTCTGTTACATCAAGTCCGCAGGAATAATTTTTTTCGCCAATAGTAATATAGCCCCACGAAATATATTTTTTCGAGCCATCCTTACAGGTAACCATTACTTCCTTCAATGGCCCGACTGTTGAATGAGTCTCCATTGCATATGTGATCCGTGCCATCCATTCCTCCAGGAGTGCTTTGCGGTATTGTTCATCCGGATAGGCAAGGTTAAACCATTCTGCACCTGTCGGTATATCCTCTCTGGTATAACCGAACCATTTGATAAATGCAGGATTTAAGTATTCGCATTTCTGTTCTATGCCGCTCGACAGATGTATGGCAATCGGCAATGTTTCCACCATTGATCTGAAGTTTCTCTCCGCTTCTTCAAGTGCTTTTTCTTTAAGTTTACGATCTGTAATATCTTCACCGGAAGAAAGAATATCAGTGATTTTACCTGAAGAATCGCGAATGAATGTATTGTGAAAAGCAATTATACGTTCTTCACCTGTCTTTGTAAGAACAGGATTTTCATAATATTCGACAGGAGACATATTAACGTTTATCAGTTGTTGAAAGACTCCTCTTACATCTTCTTTTATTCCTTCCTGCAGACATGTATCAAACCAGTTACGGCCTGTAAGTTCATGCTCCCTATACCCCAGAATAGCACATCCCTTTTTATTGATCATAGTAATATTTCCATATCTGTCCAGAACCAGGAGCATTACTCCGGCAATATCCAGATATATCTGGGTCTTATAGTGTTCTTTTATCAGTGCTTCTTCAGCACGTTTGCGTTCTGTAATATCCACTACTATTCCGACAACATTTATAACCTTATTGTCTTTATCTTTAACTGACGATACTGACATATCACCCCAGAAAACAGAACCATCCTTTTTTACAAATCGTTTTTCAATACGGTACTTTTCTATTTTACCTTCAACGATTTTAAGAAACCATTTTCTGCTGGCTTCTTTATCGTCAGGATATGTTATATCCAGGTTAATAAAATTTCTCATTTCTTTATCATCGTAATCGAACTTTTCCAGCCACCATTTATTAAAAATAACATATCTACCATTCTTATCGGTAATGGAAACTCCTATATTGGCAATATCAAAAATAGCACGGAGCTTTTCTTCACTTTCACGGAGTGCTTTTTCTGCTATAATGCGTCCTGTAATGTCTCCATAGGTAATAACTACGCCGTATTGTTCTATAGGGATCGGGGCAGCGGTGACACTGATCCATGTAATATGACCATTATCTTTAACTATTCCCATTTCAACATTCTCTATGATCCGGTTCTCTTTCATAGCCTTTACGCTTGCATATTCTTCTGAAGGCATAGGGGTTCCGTCTGTACGTATTATTTTCCATTCATGGGAATTATATTTTCTTACGGTATGATCATCATAACTTATACCGAGTAATCGTTCTGACTCTTTATTGGTATCAATAATTTTACCGTCTTTATCAGTTATGCTTATACCAAGAGGAAAAGACTCAAAGAGCACTTTGTATTTTTCCAGTGCAACATATAAATCTTCTTCGAGTTGTCTGTGACCTGTAATATCGGTAATTATCGTCTGATATACCGGTTCGCCTGAATCCTCTAATGGAGAGCTCAAAAGTTCTATCGACGTAACATGTCCGTTTTTTTCTCCGAGACACAGTTCTGTAGAAACCTTCTCAACCCGTCTTTCAACCTTATCTAAGTGACTGAAAAATTTATCTCTATCTAAGTGACTGAAAAATTTATCTCTATCACATTCTGAGATAAACATATTGAATGGCATACCGATTAAAGAGTCTTTTTCCATGCCAAGTATTTTCGCACCTGTAAAATTTATATCCCTTATAATTCCTTTTTTATCAAGTTTACAGTATCCGACGGGAGTAAAATCATAGAGAAGGGCGTAACGGTCACGGGATTGTTCCGCTTCGTGAAGCTTTTCTCCAAGTTCTCTGTTCTGTTTCTCAAGTTCATCGTGATGAACCTGTAATTCCCGGATTGATTCTTTCAGATTTTTATATGTTTCAAAAGGCTTCACAATAGAGGAAAGACTCTCTAGTTCTTCAAGCAGTTCATCTCTAGACATTTGTTCATATTTCATTTATTTTTTACGTTCCTTCAAGAATTTCCAGAAACATCTTCACTGTTTTGAGATTATTCTACATTTTTTCTGAACTATCCTGCTAATAATCAGCTATTTTATTCAAGCACAGAAAGACGTTTCAACGCTCCCACTTCATGATCAATCCCTGTCCCGGAGTATACTGAGGAAAAGATCCTTCTTTTGCTCTGGAACTAATATCACTGTGGCTCTGAGGTTTACCACACCAGAGAGTAAAATTATCAGGGTTTATTCTGTATGTGTATCCATAAGGACATCCGGCAGAAAGACAGACAGGAAGTTTTTTCATATAGATTTTTCCGTTTTTTCCGGGTTTTGTAAGTATCTCAAGGGAAGAGGGATAATGACCTTCATTATCATTTGCATAAGTCTCCAATGCTATGGCAATATTTTTAAGATTGCTTTCACAGGAAGTATCTTTCTCTGCCATGCAGGATGAAGATGTACTTCTATTTCATCCAGAAATAATATTAAATTTCTGTCCAGTATATCCATATCATCTTTCCAGGGAACTCTATCCAGAAGTATTAAAAAATCTGCAATCCAGCTTATAATAGATTTCAAACCGTCAGGGAGTAAATCGAATTCAAGTTCGTCATTATTGATTTTGATCTTCACTTCCATTGTTTTGTAATGGAATATGAATTTTACGTTACAATCTGTAATCTGTTCAATGGCAGATTCTATTTTTTTATGGATTCTTCATATTTTTTTGCATCTTCGATTTTACCTTCCTGATAGGAAAAGGCTATCTTTGCTTTTGTATTTGCAATCCATTGCAGTATTAACCGGGAATTTATATGAGAATCGTGACGCGTAACGCGTAACGCGTGACGCGAGGATACTAATCATTCTAACAATTTGCCGGAGTTATTTTTCTTACAGTCCTAAGTGAACGGTTATAGAGATGACGGCACATACTGAAGGTATTTTCTAATTTACTTTCCTGGGATTTAGTTGGATATATACGGTATTTATATGAGCTTTTCATACTTATCTTCTCCTCTATATATTATAACAGAAAAGAGCTTGTATTTATAGCTTTGAAAATAATACAGAATACACGACAATTGCGTTTAAAAATGACAGGTGATTTTACATACAAGGGAAAAAGAAATTTG
>CAYSLJ010000169.1:0-14822 GCA_964431735.1 uncultured Synergistia bacterium
TTTATTTTTTACATGGTTTATTTTTTACATGGTTTATTTTTTACATGGTTTATTTTTTACATGGTTTATTTAAGTTTTTATCTTTAATTTTCAAGTTTATCTTTAACGTTTATGTGTTATTTATGCTAAGGGGTTGTCAAGAAATAACCTAATCATATTTACGTCTATATCGTGACGCGTAACGCGTAACGCGTGACGCGAGGATGATAACCGTTCTAACCAATTTGCCAGGGTTATTTTCTTACAGTCCCTAACAATAATAAATCTTTATTAAGAGCTTATAAGTTCTAAGAAAAATCTAACTATCTTCATTTTTTGAAATTACATCACAGAGACTTTTTTCAGGAAATTCTATCTCCCTATACTCTATTCTCTCTATATGTTCAGCTATTATATTGTTTTCCTTTTTCACTGATTTCTTTTTTGTTTCCATTAACTTATTTATTCCGACTTTAAATTTTTTCTTGATAATAATTAACTTGCCCCGACATGATGCCCACAGTATTTCCAGGGATTTTCTGTCAAAAGAATATTCTACATTAAATAGGAGTATAACCCCGAGAGTTCCTATTATTATAACGGGACACCAGGCTCCGAGGAAGGGTGATATAATACCATTTCGTGCAAAAGCCCTGCCTATAGACATTAAATTATAATATACGAATATTACACCAAAGCTATAGGCTATTCCCATCATTTTACCGCTCCTGGGTGCTTTTACACTCAGAGGTGCTCCTATTAATGCAGTAATAAGGCTTGCCAGAGGTAAGCTGTATTTTATCTGATAATCTACCTGAAATTCTCTTGTATCCTGTCCGCTTGTAGCCATTTTGTCTATCTGTTTTTTTAATTCTTCTGTAGTCATTTCTGAAGGAGTTTTTTGCATGGCAAAAAAGTCTTTTACATCAATATCTACCTGAAGCTTGAAATCATTAAAATTTGCCTGCCATAATAATTTCCCGTCTTTATCGAATTTATGTATTGAGCCATCGGAAAGATACCAGCACTTATCATCCCATGTAGCCTGTTTTGCAGTTATTATCTTCGGAAAATCTCCGTCATTCATATCAAAGATCATAATATCCTGGAGAATTTTATTCTGTTCATCAACTACATGAACATAAAATGTCTGGTTATTTGGTCCCCGCTGGAATACATTCGAATGAATAAGAGGTACCTGCTGTTTTAATATCATATTTCTGACTATATTTTCAGATTTATGGCTTGCCCATGGGACAATTTTTTCATTTGTTAAAAATGTTATACCACTTAATGTAATTCCTACTATGAGAAAAGGAAGCATAATTCTCGGGAAACTTATTCCTATGCTCCTCAGAGCCGTTATCTCATTGGAAGCAACCATACCGCTTATACTTAAAACAGTTCCGAATAAAATTGCAACAGGTAATGTTAATACCATAATTGCAGGCATCCTTAGAAGCATCATTCTGGCTACTACACCAAAAGGAATATTTTTATTTACAATAACATCTGTTAAAAGAAATAATATATGACTTACCATAAAGATTAAAAATCCAAGTATGGCAATCAAAAAAGGGCCTGCCAGTTCTCTGAGTAAATATTTATCTAATATTTTCATAATGTTTCAATTAAAAAAGCTCACCTCATTTTACTTAATGAATAATAATTTTGCAACTACAAAGTTAAATATTTTAAGGCAAATTTTATGCCAATTTTTTAAAGGATTTTATAACGGACAGGGTGAATTTGTTATTTTATGGCTACTCTATCGGGTCATAGCCGTTAGTGAGGAGTATATATGAAAAAAATAGGAATAATAGGCGGAACCTTTAACCCCGTTCATAATGGACATTTATTTATTGCTGAAGAAATACGTGTAATCATGGGTTTTACAAGAGTTATATTTATACCTAATAAAATTCCGCCACATCGTACAGATGTTAATTTATCGACAGAAGAACACAGGTGGAATATGTTAAATCTGGCAATCAGTAATAATAATTTTTTTGAAAGTTCAAGAGTTGAACTGGACAGACAGGGTATGTCCTATACAGTTGATACTATAAGATATTTTTATAATCTTTATCATGGAGATTCTCTGTTTTTTATTACAGGAATGGATGCCCTTTTAAATTATTCGTGGTATAATTTCCCTGAATTAATGGACATGTTAACAGGTTTTATAGCTATATCAAGACCGGGATGTGCCAGAGAGGTTCTTTTGAATAAAATAGAAACAAATTATCCTTTATTTTCTAATAAAATAATAGTGGTCAACAGCCTCCTGCTTGAGATTTCATCGAGTGATATAAGAAAAAGATTGAGAGAAGGTAAAAGTATAAAATATCTTATTCCTGATACAGTAGAAAAATATATTTCAGACAACAAACTTTATCTTTAATCTATACTTTTGCAGATTTTAAAAATAGAACAGGATATTATTTGCTATTTTAATATTCACCAACAACCATGACCGGTTCGGTCACAACGAAGAATGAAAATTTATTCGTTCCGTCACGCGTTACGCATTACGATTTTCATATAAATATAGGTTTATCTGAACTTAAATATTATTTCTATTACAAGTGAAGTAAAGTGTCATAAAAAAACACAATCATCTCTTGACAAGAGATAATATAGTATTTATAATTATTAACCATGTTGATAAAAGCCTATTATACTTGGAAGTAGTTGTTGTATCATATGGATTTAAGGATAGATGTTGCAGAAGTAAAAAAAAGTAAGATAGTTAAACTATCTGGTTCATATAAAGGGCCTCTCGATTTTTCAGATGATAGCCTGGAAGATTGTATGGTAGATGTACAGTATAAAATGGCTGATATAGGTAAAGGTGTCTATGTTACAGGCATTTTGTATGTAAAAGTGAAAATGGTATGCAGCAGGTGTCTTAATCCATGTGAATACAGAGATCAGATTACATTGGAAGAAGTCTGTGAATATCCTGTTAAGGAAATAGATGTATTTGATAATTATTTTGTAGAAGAAGATATACTGGATTTGAAAGAATTATTAAGACAGAAAATAACTCTTTTATTACCATTAAAACCTCTGTGTAAACCTGATTGCAAAGGACTTTGTTTTACATGTGGCATAGATTTAAATGAAGGTTCCTGTAATTGCAAAAAAAATGACTCAGATCCAAGATGGGCCAAATTAACAGAAAAATTCAATCTGTAAAGAAAGGAAGAGTGTTAAATTATGGCTAATCCTAAATATAAGACTTCAAGATCTAAAACACGACGCAGAAGATCTCATTTGAAGTTGAACCCGCCACAGCTTGTAGCCTGCAGCAATAAAGACTGTAAAGAATTAAAATTAAGTCATTGTGTATGTCCTGCCTGCGGTACTTATAATGGAAGAGATTACAGTTCTTTCCTGCATATTGCAAGTTAAATATTATATTTGTATAGAAAGGAGAAAGACTCTCCTGAATAAATTAGCAAGGCAGAGTTATATGTTATGAAAAAAATCAGAGCAGTTGGAATAAAAGGTATAGGACATTATGTCCCGGATAAGATCCTGACAAATTTTGATTTAGAAAAAATGGTTGATACTTCAGATGAATGGATAACTCTTAGAACCGGTATTAAAGAGAGAAGAATATCAGAAAATGATGATGCTACATCAGATGTGGCATATAAAGCAGCTGTTATAGCTTTGCAGGATGCAGGTATTACAGCAGAAAAATTAGATTACATTATACTCGCAACAGCTTCACCTGATATGTTTTTTCCATCAACTGCCTGTATAGTGCAGGATAAACTGGGTGCCAGGCATGCCGGTGCCTTTGACCTTTCTGCAGGCTGTTCTGGTTTCATTTATTCTTTAGTCGTTGCATCTCAGATGATAGCTACAGGCATGTATGAGAATATTCTGGTTATAGGCGCAGAAACGTTATCTAAATTTACAGACTGGACAGATAGAAATACATGTGTTGTTTTTGGTGATGGCGCAGGAGCAGTTTTACTCGGTCCAGTAGAAGATGGAAAAGGATTGATAGCAAGTGCTATGGGCTCCGACGGTTCAGGTGGAGAAATGCTTAAACTGCCGGCAGGAGGCTCAAGAATGCCAGCTTCACCAGATTCAGTAAAAGACAGGCTTCATTACATAAAAATGGACGGACGGGAAGTATTTAAAAATGCTGTTCGCTACATGAGTGAAGCAGTCGAAAGCGTACTGGCAAAATGTAATATGACTAATGATGATATAACTTTTTTAATTCCTCATCAGGCCAACCTTCGAATCATACAATCTCTGGGAAAAAGGCTTAAATTACAGGAAGACCAGGTTTATGTCAATATAGAACACTACGGTAACACATCATCTGCATCTATAGTAATAGCTTTAAGTGAATTAATACAGAATAAAAAGATTAAAGATAACGATGTTATTGTTATGACTGCCTTTGGTGCAGGATATACCTGGGCTTCTGCTGTAATTAGATGGTAATTTTTTTATATATTATATAAATTTAGGAAGTGATTATATGAATTTTGCATGTCTCTTTCCCGGTCAGGGATCCCAATATATCGGTATGGGTAAGGAACTGGCTTCAATATCCAGAGAGGCTGCTTCTATTTTCGAAGTGGCTGATAAAGTTCTTGAAATGGAATTATCCCGTCTGTGCTGGGAAGGACCTGAAGAGGAATTAACTAAAACTATAAATACTCAACCGGCAATAGTAACAACGAGTATAGCCGCTTTTGCAATGTTAAGAGAAAAGGGTTTGAACCCATCTATGGTAGCAGGACACAGTGTTGGTGAATATGCAGCTTTAGTGGCAGCAGGCTCTCTTTCAGTTGAAGATGCTCTTTTGCTTGTTAGAAAAAGAGGCTCTCTGATGTATGAAGCCGGTATTTATACTCCCGGAGCTATGGCTGCAATAATCGGACTTTCTCATGAACAAATAAATAATATCTGTAAAGATGTTTCATCAAAAGGAATCTGTCAGATAGCCAACCTGAATTGTTCTGATCAGGTAGTAATATCCGGAGATATAGATGCAGTTGCTAAAGCCAGGGAACTGGCAACTCTGGCAAACGCCAGAAGAGTTATACCTTTAAATGTGAGCGGTGCATTTCACAGTCCTTTAATGAAATCTGCTTCGGCGAAATTAAAGGAAGAAATCGAAAAAATAGAAATAAAAAATCCCAGGATACCCGTAATAACAAATGTTTATGCCAGAGAAGCAAATTCGGCTCAGGAAATAAAAGATGCTTTAATTCTTCAAATGGAAAGCCAGGTATTATGGCAGAATTCTATTGAATTAATTGTTTCTAAAGGAATGACAACATTTGTTGAAACAGGTGCAGGTAAAGTACTAAGCGGATTAAATAGAAAAATCAATAAAGAGATAAAAACATTCAATATAGAGGATGGTAAATCCTGGGAAAAGTGTATTAATTTCTTTGGTATGTAAAGGAAAATAATAAACTTATGGAGAGAGAGTTAATTAGTGTAGGAATAAAATCGTCAGGATATTTTTTACCTGAGCAGGTTATTGAAAATTCCTATTTTACAACATTAGATAATGATATATCGGAAGAGTGGATTACGTCACGTACCGGTATTTATACAAGACGAAAGGCTTTGGATAGAGAGGCTACATCGGATATGGCATATAAAGCAGCAAAATCTGCTCTTGCTAATGCCGGTATGCCTCCAGATGAATTAGATTTTATTATTCTTGCTACCAGTTCACCTGATATGTTGTTTCCGTCATCTGCCTGTATAGTGCAAAATAAGATTGGCGCAACCAGAGCAGGGGCTTTTGATCTGTCTGCTGCATGTGCTGGATTTATATACGGACTTCATTCAGGTTATAGTATGGTAGCTTCAGGTTTATATAAGAATGTAATGGTTATAGGAGCTGAGACTCTTACCAGATTCGTAAACTGGGAAAATAAAGAAACGTCAGTACTGTTTGGAGACGGAGCAGGTTGCGTTCTTATTTCTCCTGCGGAAAAAGGAAAAGAAATTATTCATTGTGAAGTTGGTGCTGATGGAAGTGGTGCTTCAATTTTAACCTTACCTGCAGGTGGTTCCAGGATACCAGCCAGTGAAGAAACTGTATTAAATAAGTTACATTGTATTAACATGAATGGTAAGGAAACTTATAAAGCCTGTATACGTAATATGACTGACAATATATCAAGCGCATTGACTAAATGTAATTTACAGGTTTCAGATATAGATATTCTTATCACTCATCAGGCTAACAAACGTATAATAGAAGGTATAGCAAAAAAATTAAGGTTTTCTGAAGATAAAGTTTATGTTAATGTTACGTATCTGGGTAATACTGCAGCAGCTTCCATACCTATAGGTCTGGCTGAATGTATGGAACAAAATAAATTCAAAAAAGGTGATAATATTTTATTGTCTACCTTTGGAGCCGGTCTTACCTGGGGGACCTGTCTTATAAAATGGTAAAAACACGTAAGATGGTCCATAAAACTATATAAAGGAGGTCAGGTAACAGGGTACTTTAGATACACTTGTTTATAAAAAAATGTTATTAAAAGGGAAAGTAGCACTTGTAACCGGTGCAGGAAGAGGAATTGGCAGAGTTATTTCTTTAGCTCTGGCGGGAGAAGGAGCCAGGGTTATAGTAAATGATTATATAGAAGAAAATGCAAAATCTGTAGCAGAAGAAATAAAATCTGCCGGAGGAGAAGCAGAAAGTTTTCAATGTAATGTGGCAAATTTTGAAGAAACCGGTAAGATGATAAAAGCAATATTAAAAAATAGTCCTGTAGACATTCTTATAAATAATGCCGGTATTACAAGAGATAATCTTCTGGTAAGAATGAAAGAATCTGACTGGGATGAAGTTTTATCGGTTAATTTAAAGAGTATGTTCAATTGTACTCAAGCTCTGGCTAAATCTATGATGAAACAGCGTTATGGTAGAATAATAAATATTGCCTCTATAGTAGGGATTATTGGGAACGAAGGTCAGGCAAATTATGCTGCTTCTAAATCCGGTATTATAGGTTTCTCCAAGACAGTTGCAAGAGAACTGGCTACAAGAGGCGTTACCGTTAATGTTATTGCTCCCGGTTTTATTCAGACTGCAATGACAGATAAATTATCGGATGATGCAAGAGAAAAATTATTTGCTTCAATTCCAATGAAACGCCTGGGAACAGCGGAGGATATAGCTCCTCTTGTAGTTTTCCTTTGCTCTGATAAGGCCGGTTATATTACCGGTCAGGTAATTAATGTTGATGGTGGTATAGCCATGTAATTTAGTACTTGACATTATGGCTTACAGGATATAAAATCTGCTAAATGAATTTTCATTAAGCAAAAGATTAAGGAGGAAAAATATAATGACTTATGATGAAATTGCTGAAAAAGTTAAGGCAATTATTGTTGAACAATTAGGAGTGGATGAAGAAGAAGTTACCTTAAAGGCATCTTTTACAGATGATTTAGGTGCAGATTCCCTTGATAATGTTGAATTAGTGATGGCGTTAGAAGAGGAATTTGATATAGAAATTCCTGATGAAGAAGCTGAAAAAATTACAAATGTTCAAGAAGCAATCAAGTATATAGAAGAACATTTAGGAGCATAATTAATCAAGTATTTGATATACGTGTAGCGCAGAATTCTCCCTCTATAAAATATTTAGGGGGAGATTATTGCGGGAAAAGAAGTATCTGAGGGCGTTTAAATAAACGCCCTCAGAAAGTAGAAACATTATACTGGTTCTTAAAACAATACAATAAACCAGTGAAAATCCAGCCGAGTAATCTAATTACAGGTGTCAGTTTTTTATTTATTTTATGAAGGAACAGGATTTTACCTCACAGGAAGGTTCATCTGATTCTGTTAAGCTAAGCATTATTATTCCTACATTTAACAGAAGAGACGTACTTTTTTATTGTTTAAAATCTCTTTCCAATCAATCTTTTCCCGGGAATAATTTTGAGGTTTTAATTATTGATGACGGTTCTACAGAAGATATACCTTCATTAATAAGAGAATTTAATCAGAGTTTATTTATAAGATACTTCAGACAGGATAAAAAAGGTCAGGCCAGTGCAGAAAACCTTGGTATAAAATATGCCTCAGGGGAAATTGTTCTTTTTTTAGATAATGATATGATTTCCACGCCAGGACTGGTAGAAGAGCATTTTAAATTCCATCAAAAATATAAGAATTATATAATAAGAGGTTCTTATGCAAATACTTCAGATTATATTAACCCGGAAGCTGCCAGTGAAGGAAGGTTTTATTCTTCGGCATTTTTTATAAATGGCAATGTATCTATGACAAAGGAACTTTTATTTAAAGCCGGTATGTTTGATGAAGATTTTTCCGGTTATGGCTGGCTTGATCTTGAACTTGGTGTCAGATTAAAAAAGATAGGCGCTAGAGCTATAACAAATGAAAAAGCCTTTACCTATCATTACCAGAAGAGTATTGTTCTGGACGATCTGGCTGCGATTTATAAAAAAGAAGTGGAAAGAGGGCATATGGGAGTGCTGTTTTATTTAAAACATCCCTGTTTAAAAGTTAAACTTGCTACAATGAATCCTCTGGTTATTTTTACCGGTTCTCTTCTTTATAAATTTGACTGGCTAAATCCTTTAAAAGGTGGTAAAATATTATCCTTCCTGTATAATCATAAATATTTTTTTAATCATGCAGTAAATCTTGTAGCTATGTCCTTTTATAGTTATGGTGTCAGAGAAGCTCTTATAAGAGTAAAACGTGATAATATTATTTAAAAGGTAAATGATTATGAATCACCGTTTATTTATCGCTATTAACCTGGATGAAATGTTAAAAGAACAGCTTTCTATTATATTAGAAGAGCTCAGGAAAGAAGAGCCTTCTGTAAAATGGGTTGAAGCTCGTAATTTACATATTACACTTAAATTTCTTGGAGATACACCTGAAGAAAAAATTATAATTATCAAAAAAGCCTTGAAAAGTATAAATTTTTCGTCTTTTGCAATTAAATTAAAAGATCCGGGATGTTTCCCTAATACAAAGGAACCAAAAATACTGTGGCTTGGTATTTCAGAAGGAAAAAATGATTTATTACAATTAAACAGAGAAGTTGAAAATGTAATGAAAAAACAGGGGTTTCCTGAGGAAAATAAAGATTTTAAATGTCATATTACTCTGGGACGGGTGAAAAAATTTAAAAAAATTTATTCTTTTGAAAAATTTTTAACAAAAATCGAAGGAAAAGATTTTATAAAACAAAAAATAGAACAGATAGAATTGATAAAAAGTACTCTTTATCCGACAGGACCTGTATATGAAATATTAGAACAATATTTATTGAAAAAATAGCTTTTATGAAAAAATAAATTTTAAAGAGAGGGGATTATATTATGGAAGAAGAAAAACAGAAAGCTCTTGACGCGACGTTACTTCAAATCCAAAAGCGTTTCGGTAAAGGTTCTATAATGCAACTGGGGAAGACTGAAGCTCTTAATGTTGAAAGTATATCTACCGGTTCAATAGCTTTAGACAGAGCACTTGGTATAGGTGGAGTTCCCAGAGGAAGAATAATAGAGATTTATGGCCCGGAAGGTTCCGGGAAAACCACTATGGCATTACATATTATAGCTTCAGCTCAGAAAGAAGGAGGCACTGCAGCTTTTATAGATGTAGAGCATGCCCTTGATCCTGAATATTGTAAAAAACTTGGTGTTAAAACAGATGATCTTTATATCTCCCAGCCAAATACAGGTGAAGAAGCTCTTGAGATAGTGGAAATGTTAATCAGAAGTAATGCTATAGATGTAATAGTCCTTGATTCTATAGCGGCTCTTGTTCCGAAAGATGAAATAGAAGGTGAAATGGGGGACCCCCATATGGCTCTTCAGGCAAGACTCATGTCTCAGGCGTTGAGAAAACTTACGGGAGCTGTAAGTAAGTCAAAAGCTGTAGCTATTTTTATCAATCAGATAAGAATGAAAGTAGGCGTTTATTTTGGTAATCCGGAAACAACACCGGGCGGCAGGGCTATGAAATTTTATTCTTCTGTACGTCTTGAGGTCAAGAGAGGAGAATCTATAAAAAAAGGTAATGATATAATAGGATCTTCTACTAAAATAAAAGTTGTTAAAAACAAAGTTGCTCCACCTTTTAAAGAAGTAGTACTTGATATGATGTTCGGAGAAGGTATATCAAAAGAAGGTGAACTTGTAGATATAGGTGTTGAACAGGGGTTAATAGAAAAAAGTGGTGCATGGTATACCTATAAAGAGCAGAAAATCGGACAGGGCAAAGAAAATGTAAAGATGTACCTTGCAGAACACCGGGATGTTTTTGAAGAAATTGAAAAAGGAATTCGGGAGAAGCTTAATCTTTTATCCGGTAAAAAAAAATCCGATAATATAGATGAAGAATAAGAAAAGTAAGTGAAATATCTCACAGATTCAATAAAGTCTTTACAAAAAATATTAATCGTGATAAAATTATTTACTTAAAAGTTCTTTACTTTAAATAAAAGGTTTAATTTTTATAATAAGGAGGTGTACACCTGAGTTAATTAATTAATCAGGTGCCCAGCGATAGTAAATGTTATAATTGCTATAATCATATCATTATTAGCAGGAGGGCTAATAGTATATTTTTATCCTCAGGTAGGTTCCAGAGATAGAAAGAAACTTGAGCATGAAGAGAGAGAATCTATTAAAAGGGAATCCCAGAAAGAAGCTGAGGCCAGAAAAAAGGAAATTCTTCTGGAAGCCAGGGATGAAGCACATAGAATCAGAAGTGAGGCTGAAAAAGAAAGTCAATCCAGAAGGAGAGAATTACAGAAAGCCGAACAGAGATTAATTCGTAAAGAAGAGGCTATTGATAAGAAAATCGAAGAACTGGAGAAAAGAGAAAAGAAGCTTAATCTCAGAGAAAGAGAAGCAGTTCGTCTTAAAGAAAGACTCCAGCAGCTTAATTCTCAACAGAGATCGAAGTTAGAACAAATATCTGATCTGACTACTAAAGAAGCCAAGGAACTTCTTATGAAGGAAATAGAAGAAGAGAGCAAACAGGATGCTGCCCTTTCTGTTAAAAAAGTTATAGAAGAAACTAAAACACAGGCTGAAAGGGAAGCTCGAAAGGTAATAACTCTGGCCATTCAAAAATGTGCAGTAGATCAGGTAGGCGAATCAACTGTTTCAGTAGTACATTTACCGAATGATGAAATGAAGGGAAGAATTATAGGTAGAGAAGGTAGAAATATAAGAATGCTGGAAACCCTTACCGGTATTGATTTAATAATAGATGATACACCGGAAGCAGTTATATTATCTGGCTTTAATCCTATAAGAAGGGAAATTGCAAAGCTCACTCTGGAAAAACTTATAGTCGACGGTAGAATACACCCGGCAAGAATAGAAGAAATGTTCAATAAAGCAACCAAGGATATGGAAGTGAGGATAAGGGAAGAAGGGGAACAGGCTTCATTTGCAGCAGGTGTCAGTGGATTACATCCGGAACTTATCAATCTACTTGGAAAGTTAAAGTTCCGAACCAGTTACGGTCAGAATATACTGCACCATTCTATTGAAGTTGCATACCTGGCAGGGGCTATAGCAGCTGAATTGAAAGCAGACGTAAATATAGCCAAAAGAGCAGGGTTGTTACATGATATAGGAAAAGCTGTAGATCAGTCTGTAGAGGGACCTCATGCGATTATAGGATCAGAAATACTGGAGAGGTATAAAGAATCTCCAGCTGTAATCCATGCAGTTGCAGCCCATCATGAAGATATTGAACAGAATACAGTAGAAGCTGTACTCATACAATCATGTGATGCTATTTCTGCAGCCAGACCTGGGGCAAGAAGAGAAACATTAGAGAGTTATTTAAAACGTCTGGAAAAACTGGAAAAAATAGCAGATTCTTTTGTAGGAGTAAATAAATCCTATGCTATTCAGGCCGGTAGAGAAATCAGGATTATTGTTAAACCTGACGATGTTGATGATTACACAGCAGCCAAACTGGCGAAGAATGTTGTTAAGAAAATAGAAAAAGAATTGGAATATCCCGGACAAATAAAAGTTACTGTTATCCGGGAAATCAGAGCAATTGAATATGCTAAATAATTTATAAAGCGTTCAGCATATCAAAAAATTATAAATGCTGAACGCTTTATAAATTTTTATGTATCTTCCTGACCGGTAAATCGTTCATGAGAAATACAATAGTTTTTTATCATATCCCGGGAAATTTTGTTCTGTTTTAATAGATTTTCTAATTCACCATCAAGGGATTGCATTCCTTCCGCTCTGCTTCTTTCGATAATCATTGGTATTTGTGAAATATTTCCTTCTTTAATTGAAATTCTGACTTCAGTATTGGCCAGAAGTATCTCTGAAATCAAAGCTTTACCCTGTGATGATTTTTTATGTACTATAATTTGAGATATAACTGCAAGTAACGCTTTAGATAGTTGCTGATATATTTTGTTATGCTCTGATGCCGGGAAAAGGCTTATTATTCGTTCCAGAGTTTTTACAGTACCTTTTGGATAAAATTCTGTTATTACGAGCATACCGGCCATAGAAGCTTTTAATAAAAGCTCTATACTATCTCTATCCTCTGGTTCACCGGTTACTATAACATCTACATCCTCTAAAAATGCCTGTTCTATGCCCTGTTTATACGAAGGTATATCTTTTCCTACTTCTTTATGAATAACAATGGATTTCTTTGTAGGATGTATAGCTTCTATAGTCTTCTCCAGAACAAGTATTTTACAGGTTCTTGTATTACTTATAAATTTGAGCAGAGCTCCTATTGTAGTTGTTTTTCCACTGTTAGGAGGACCGGATATTATAACCAGACCCTGTTCATTTTTGGCTATATCTTTATATACTCTGGGAAGATTTAATTGATCTATAGAAAAACTTTTTGATGGTAATCTTTTAAATACACCTCCAATACCTCTGTTTTCCTTTCTTAAATTAGCTCTGAATTTACTTAATCCGGGTATTTCATTACAAAATTCTACACAATAGTTCTTTTCAAATTCATGAATTTTTTCTGATGGACAGTATTGATATAAAAGTTTTGCAGATTCTTCTACAGTAAGAGGTGGCAAATCTGTTACCAGAAGTTCACCATTATACCTGAAATAAGGTGGAAAACCCGGTGATATATGCAGGTTTACTACAGGTGGAGTTAAATCCATCATTATTTCAAATAAACTTTTTATATCATATTTATATTTCAGTTTTGTTTCAATAATTTGAAATTTCCCGACTTTTGTTTTTTTTGCTTTTGATACCTGTTCTTCTTCCAGATTAGTTATAATTTCCTCTTCTTCCAGGACTTTTGTCTCTTTTTTACCTCTTTTCCAGATACGTCCAAGCACGTTTTATTTACTCCTTCCTCATACAAAATCAGCTTTCCAGCATACTTTTATCTTTCAGTGAATTTAAAGCTACTTCAGTAGAAATTTTTCCTTCCTTTAATAGATTTACGATTGAATTATCAAAACTTTGCATTCCAAGATCTGAATTTTCATTTATAATAGAACCTATCATATCTGTTTTTCCCTCTTTTACTAACCGTTGCAATTTAAACGTTTCAATAAATACTTCTATAGCCGGGATAAGTCCATTCCCTTCAATATTTGGAAGTAATTTTTGAGATATAATAACTTTTAAATTTTTTGTGAGTAAATCATGTATATATTCTTTATCCTGTTCCGGTATAATTCCTGTTAATTCTTCTATGGCCTGTATGGTATCACCTGTATTCATACATGCCACTACCAGTATTCCCTTTTCCGCTGCTATCAAAGCCTGTCTGAGCAGGTCCGGTTTATTAATTTCATAAATAAATACTACATCTATATCCTCTTTTAATATCGATGAAAGTGCTTCTGTAATATTCTTAAAATCGCAATTCATCAAACGCTGTCTGATTAAACATTTTTGAGGTGTATAGATATAATCAAAGTTATCTTCCAGGGTTATTATATGGGCATATCTGTCCTGATTAATAGCCTGTATCATAGATGCTATCGTAGTAGATTTACCTGAATATTTGAGCCCATTGATTATAATTAATCCCTGTTTATATGTCTTTATTAGAGAGTTTATTGCCATGGGGAGATTTAATTCTTCAATAGACGGAACCAGTTTCTTTGAAGGTTTAAAAATAAAATCCCATCCATTTATTTGTTTATAAATTTTAACATTAAATTTATAATTATTATTTTCTTTTTCCAGATTAAAAAAAGTGTTAACTGTTTTTCTCAAATAACATTCCTGCATTAAGGTTTCAGGTAAAATTTGTTTGAGAAGTAATGTATTTTTCTCATCAGTAATAATTTTAGAATTAATATGAATTATAGAAGATCTATTCAAGCGAATTACAGGAGGAGAACCTGTTGATAAAGTAAGAGATAATCCTTTTTTATCTATTAATTCAATTAGAAAATTCTGTAATTCAATAAGAATTTCTTCTTTCTTTCTTTCTATTTCCTCAAGTTTTTCTCTGTTTTTTTCTATATCTTTTTCTACAGTCTCTTTTTTAACGCCTTCTTCGGTTTCCTTTATTTCTTCTTCTTCAACCTCTTCTTGAGCTTCTTCTTCTATTTCCTCTTCAGCTTCTTCTTCAACCTCTTCTTCTATTTCTTCTTCTTCAACCTCTTCTTCTTCAACCTCTTCTTGAGCTTCTTCTTCTATTTCCTCTTCAGCTTCTTCTTCAACCTCTTCTTCTATTTCTTCTTCAGCTTCTTCTTCAGCTTCTTCTTCAGCTTCTTCTTCAATTTCTTCTTCAATTTCTTCTTCAATTTCCTCTTCAACCTCTTCTTCAGCTTCCTCTTCAATTTCCT
>CAYSLJ010000170.1:0-14630 GCA_964431735.1 uncultured Synergistia bacterium
GCTGCAGGTGAGATTCTCAGTAAGGTTGTTTGTGGAGGTATAGGAGCAGTAGGAGGAGGAGTCGTTGGAAGTGTTGGAACAGCTGTTGTTGTAAATATTGCAGGCGGTGTCGGAGGATGGGGAACACTGGGCCTCTCATTACTCGGCGGAGCAGTAGGAACAGTGGCAGGAGGAATAATTGGCTGGAATAAGGGCGGTAATTAGTATTTTCTAAAGATAAAATATATTTGAAGAAATAAAAAAAGAGCTATTGCTCTTTTTTTATTTCTCGTTATAATATGAGCATGTCATTTGAAATTAATTTCATAAAAGAAGAATTAGAAGCAGTAAAAAATAATATAAAAGGACTTATGGATAAATTCGGCTTTGAGAATTTCCCTTCTGATTATAGAGAAGACATGTTCAGGGCTACTATGTTTTTTCTATCACTTAAACTCTTTAACGGAAAGATAGATACGTCTGCCATAGACCTTGCAACAGTACTGGAGGAAATTTATCTTGCCTCTTTACTTCATGATGAGATAGTTGATGATAATACAAAAAAAGCAGTTGTAAACAGTGATTATAAAACAAGAAACAAAACATCAATATTAATTGCCGATTATATTCTTTCCATAGTTATAACATTTCTGTTAAAAGAAGATAAGCCGTCTGTATACGGACCGGTTATTAATGCCATATTGAGTATGTGTGAAGGAGGACTCATGAAACTGAAATTAAGCAGTTCCCTTGATACAGAAGAAAGAGACTATATATATACAATAGAAAAAGGCTTTGCTTCTATTACATCTGTTTCTGCTATGGTGGGCGCTATAATTACAGGTGCTACAGATGAAGAAGCAGAAATGTTGAAAAATTACGGCAGAGATACAGGTATAGCTTTTCAACTGTTACAGGATATTCTGGATATTGAATGCAAAAAAGATATGCATGATCTTACTCTGTCTCTTCCTTTAATATATACTTATAAAATGGCCGGTAAAGAAGATAAAAAATATTTATCTGATGTTTATTCATCATGTGACATGGCCGGTGCAGAACATATAAAATCAATCATTTACAGGTATAATGGCCATGAGTATACATCTATGAAGATGGCCGATTATGTTATTTCTGCCAGAAATTATATACTTCCTCTCAGAACATCTGATGAAAAAGAGATGTTATGTAATCTGGTACATAACATAAGAGAGAACCTCTGACTTATGAAAGACTACAGGGAAGAGTATTATGATTATTTTTATCCCCGCTCGGCAGAACTAAAAAAAATTCTCTTCAATGAAATAGAAACCAATGGCAGGATAACCTTTGCGAGATTTATGGAAACAGTTTTATATTATCCGGCTCTGGGTTATTATACAAATTCTGTTCAATCCCTTTACAGTGATTATCTAACATCACCGAAGATTCACAGAGCTTTCGGTGAACTTATAACAGAGAAATTACGTTTTATGTGGGATAATATTGGTAGGCCTGAAGATTTTTTTATAATAGAAACAGGTACAGGGGACGGAAGCTTATGTCGTCAGATTCTGTATGGTGCGGCATCATGTCCGGATTTTTATAATTCCATCCATTATATTATGTTAAATCTTAATAATATAGAAATAGAGGATGATAAAATTTCTCAGTGTATATATAAAGATTTTTCTTTGCCGCTGAAACATGTAAAAGGATGTTTTATATCAAATGAGCTTTTAGATGCTTTCCCTGTTCATGTGATTACCGGCAGAGGGGAGACGGTGGAAGAAGTCTTTATTACTGTTAAAGACGGAGAATTGATAGAAGTATATGACAGCCCGTCAATAGGACTTGAACTGTATATAAAGAATCTTCCTTCAGGTAACACTATAGAGATCAATCCCGGCTCTGTTACATGGATAAGAAAAGCAGCAGAATCTCTTGATGAAGGTTATATATTAACAATAGATTACGGATATAATGAAGAAGATATTCCAGAGAAAAAAGATGGAACTCTTATGTGTTTTTATAAACATACTTTCAATAGAAAGCCTTTTATCAGAACGGGATATCAGGATATAACATGTCATGTGAATTTTACTCCTTTAATAAGAGAGGGTGAAAAATCAGGATTGATAGTAGAAGAATATACCACTCAAAGAGATTTTCTCATCTCTCTCGGCATAGAAAAGAAAATAAAATCCCTTGATAAAACCACTATGAATTTACTGGATTATAACAGCGAATTAAATGGCCTTAACAGGCTTATAGACGAAAGAGGCCTGGGAAATATTAAGGTACTTATACAGAGGAAGAAGTGAACAGTGAATAGTAAGTGATGTACTATTCTATTTACGACTCACGACTCACTTCTTATCTCTTATTTCTGTAAGTAATTCTATTATTTTATCATTTTGTTTTATAATCAGATTATTCTGTTTTTGAAGCAGTTCCATAGCTTCCATCGTATAGTAAGAAGCTACTGCCTGCTGCTGATCTGCCGTTTCTGCTTTCTTTATATTTTCCTGTACCTTTTTTATAAGTTCATTATATTCTTCTTCCAGTTTCTGCGCATCTGTACTGTAAGTAATAGGAGTTGACTGTACTGTTGCAGGCACAGGTGATGATACGGGCTGATTATTAACGGTATTTTCCAGACAGCTGACAAAAAATACAGATATAAGGAGTAAAAAGAAAATTATTTTTTTCATATAATATTCCTCCTTTAAATTTTATAAAAAATTTTCCCGAACCATGCAATATATTTAATATATATTTTATAAGCGGCAGCTATGCTTGCATAGTCTTCCGAGTATGGTACTGTTTTAAAGAGATTTTTTTCCTTATAGATTTTAGTTGTTTTTTTATAGATACATTTTCCGGGAAGATCAGTATCTGATACGGAGAAATTTCCATAGATTCTACATGAATAAGGTCTGACAGGATAGATAAAACACTCTTTTTTATCTCTGTCATAAAAAGGGCATAATATATTATGAGCAGATTTATTATATAAATTTTGTCTGTCATTAAGAAATTTCTCATAATCCTCCATAAGAGTAAGAGGTAGATTTTGATCATGGAGATATTTTTTTATATATGCCTGTTCTATGGCACTTACTGTCTGTCTGGCCGCAGCAGTACAGCATTTATAACAATCTTTGCATATATTTTCTTCAGTTTTTAATTTATTATCCAATTTTTTATATAAATTTTTCATAAGATATAAAAAGATTTTGTTCATGATTCATATATAATTATATCATTAATAATTGCAGTTTAAAACATTTTATTCTATAATATTTATACACAATCAGGAATAGAACTTTATTAATTGTTTCTTTCCTCGCGTCACGATTTGATATATGCGGGACAGTTATTGTCACTACCTGGTTGAATTTCCGCGTCACGCTTCACGCGTCACGCATTACGAAAAGAAATGATATTATGAAACATATAGAAACGGACAATTTTACAGAACTTCATAAATATTTTCTTTCTGTTCTATCACATGATTTAAAGAGTCCTCTCACAAGTATTATTGGATTCGCCAGAATTCTCAGGACTAAACCTGATATAGACACTGTTATAAAAGAAAAATGCTATTCTTCTATCATACAGGAAAGTGAACGGATGGTCAGGATAATAAATAATATACTTACGTGGGAACAGATCAAGAAAAAAACATTGCTTCTATCTTTTACCAGAGTAAATTTCAGTCACCTTTTAAAAGAAATTTCTGTAAACTGTGTTGATAGAATTGACAAAAAAAATTTTTATGTAGATATTGAAGATAATCTGCATCTGTCCGGTGATTATGATAGATTGAAAGATATTATAGAGAATATTATATGTGATATATTACTGTTTACTGAAGAAGGGGGACAGGTAGACCTGAGAGCCTGGAAAAAGGATGAATATTGTATTAACCTGGTAATATCAAATACGATATTTCTCCTGGCCCCTTCCATAATAAAAGCTATATTTAAAAGAAAAAAACCTTCTCTTGATAATATAGATATAGATAAAGGAAGAGCTTTAAGTTTTATTGTAGTCAGAACGTTAGTTGAACTTCATGGAGGAACTGTTAAACTTGAACCTTTAGCGTCCAGAGGATATAAATTTTTTATAGAATTTACCATGTAGAAACGCCCCGGCATACGGGGCGTGTTATAACATAGAGAATATGTTTACCGGTCACGCATCACGCCTGTTAAATAACTATTTCAAATATATCATCCAGGTTAAGCTGCCCGTTCCATACATATTTCATAGCATTATCTTTCAATGATTCCATACCTTCTTTTTCTGCAAGTCTGTGGATTGCATCAGGTATGGGTCTCTTTATAAGTTCTGATTTGACTCTTTTTGTCATATTCAGTACTTCATATATACCTATACAACCGTAATATCCTGTCTGATCACAGAAATTACAACCTCTTCCGCTGTAGAGCCTGACTTTTTTGGCTTTAGTCTTCATATCTAAAAATTCCCATCGCCAGTCATCTTCTCCAAGGTAATGTTCGGTTTTACAGTAAGGGCATATTTTACTGGCCCATCTCTGTGTTATTATACCGTTGAGGGCAGAAGCAATCCAGAAAGGACTTATACCTTTTTTCATAAGTCCGCAGATAGTTTCTGCAGAATGGAAATAGGTTTCCAGTGTGCTCAGAACAACCTGGCCTGATAGAGCCAGCCTGAAAGCCATTTCTATAGTATCTCTGTCTGATAGTTTGTCTATAAGTATAACATCGGGATCCTGATTTACTACAGTTTTTATTGCGTCAATATAGTTGAACCGTTCCGTAACTCTTATATAATTTATACCTTTAAACTGCAGGTTCATACCTTTTCCTATAATAATTATACTTTTATTTTGATTTGCTATCATATGAAGTATGGCGAAAAGAGTTGATTCGCTGTCACTTCCGGGAGGACTTGCAAGCAGGAGGAGTCCTTTATTTCTTCTGAGTATATCCTGTAATGGTTTAAAGCTTTTTTCATCCAGAACGAGATTCCAGAAATTTGCAAAGGTATGTTTCTGATTTAATATTTTACAATTAATTCTTTCTCCGTCTGCTGTTCTTATAACCGATGCTCTTACTCTCAGGATTTTCTCTCCCACTTTTAGATCACATTCATTCTGTAAACATGTAGACGGATCTGCTATGTTTAAATCAGTCATAACCTTGATTCTGAGTGGTATCGGTTCTGCAGTCGAAGGTGTTATAATCTGTACATCATGAAGTCTTCCGTAAATTCTGAATCTGAGTAACAGCCCGTCCGGAACAGGTTCGAAGTGTATATCTGTGGCTCTGCATTCAATAGCCATTTTAAATATATCATCTACCATTTCCAGAGCCGATTTTTCCTGTACCGGTCTCAGATTTGCCGGAGCATCGAATTTTACCGCACCTATAACCTCTCTTTTTGTTGCTTCTGTAATTCTCTGTTTCCTCTGGGTTACTCCTTTTTCAAGGATTATATCAGGAGTCGGGAGAAGATTCATTTTCTCATAATATACTTCTATGGCTTTTATGATATCTTCTTCAAAGGCAAAGTAGACTTTCAGAGAAAGAGAGGTTAAAAACCTTATATTATCAATAGCCATAAGATCCTGCGGATTTGCCATGGCAACTACCATCTGTCCCGGAGTAACGCTTATAGGCATCAATTTATTTGTCAGGGCTACATCCTTTGGTACAAGCATAAGTGCATCCAGTTCAACCAGTTCTCTTGCAAGATTTATATAAGGTGCATCATAGACCAGTTCCAGTATTTCGAAAGCTTCCTGCTGTGTTATGAATTCTTTTTCTACAAGAACCTTTTCGATACGCTCTCCTGTACTCTGTGATATTTTTAAAGCATCATTCCACTGGGCTTCTGTTATTATGCCGGCAGTCAGAAGGAAACCTTTAATTTTGTTAATAGCGTCCATTTCATGCCTCCTTATCCTTCTGTATTCTTAAAAGTATTTCTTTCACTTTTTCAGCAAGTTGAGGAGGTGCCATGTGGACTTTAACCAGATAATCAATAGCTCCAAGTTGTCTCGCCAGTTCCTGATGCTGACTTTGATAAAGGTTAGAAAGGAAAACTATTGGTATATCTTTTGTGTCTTCTCCTTCTCTTAATCTTCGACAGACTTCAAACCCGTCCATTCCTGGCATCATTATATCGAGTAAAACAAGGTCCGGTTTGTCTGTCTGCGCTTTCTCCAGACCTACTGTGCCGTTCGGAGCTATAGATACATCATGACCCTCCAACATCAGAGTAGTCCTTAACATTTTTGCAATAATACTGTTATCTTCCACTATTAGGATCTTTGACATCTTGGAGACCTCCCAAAAATTAATTTTATTGGCTATTATTTAAAATTGTTTTCTTCTGATTTTATCAAAATATTAAAATATTAAATTCCAGATTTATCTAAAACTTCCTTTTATTTTTTAGAAATATTTATTGTGTCATACAGTCTTTTACAAAATGATATAATGTTCTTACTCCTACACCTGTTCCTCCTTCCTTGGGGAGATAAGGATTTTTTAGATATATCATAATTGCTTCGTCTGTAGTGGCTGTTCCTGCAATATCTAAATGGGCCCATGGAAGTCGTCCCGTAAATTCCTGCAGAAATATGGCTGCAGTTATGGCGCCTGCAGGAGAACCGCCAAAGTTTTCCAGATCTGCTACATCACTTTTTATCTGCATCTTATATTCCGGAAATAATGGCAGTTCCCATATCATTTCCCCTGCTTTATCACCTGATTTTATAAGATTATTAATAAGGTCTTTATCTGAACCCATAATACCTGTTGTCTGATGTCCGAGAGCGGATATTATACTCCCTGTAAGAGTTGCAATATCAATTAATATGTCAGCTCCTTTATGTCTGGCATAAGACAGGGCATCTGCAAGTATGAGCCTTCCTTCTGCATCTGTCGATAATATTTCAACTGTTTTTCCTTCAAAGGTCTTTATTATATCTGATACTTTGTAAGCACGACCATCAGGGAGATTTTCTGCCAGTGGCATTACGGCCATTATATTGGCTTTTAATTTTCTGACTGCTATGGCCTTTAATGCTCCGAGAACTGCTGCCGCTCCTGCCATATCGGAGTTCATACGAAAGAGGTGACTGTCAGATTTTATAGATATACCTCCGCTGTCAAAGGTTATACCTTTACCTATAAGGCCGATAGTTTTTCCTCCCTGATTGCCTTTATAATGCATAATAACCATTTTAGGTGGCTCTTCACTTCCCTGGCTTACTGCAAGAATGCTTCCCATACCGAGTTTAACCATATCTTCCTTTTCCAGTATTTCAATATCAATATTGCAGGAGGAAGCTATATGTTTTGCATGTTCTCCAAAGGCTGTCGGTGTTAATACCATAGCAGGTTCATTGACCAGATCCCTTGCAAAATTTGTAGCGTCACAGAGAACAAGTCCTTCTTCAATACCGGAGGATATATCCTGGATATGGTCTTTACTGTCTACTATTATCTTTAATTCTTCCAGTATAAAAGGCGGTTTGTCTGACGGAGTGATATATTTTGTAAATTTATAAAGACCTAACAGTATACCTTCAATAATACATCTTCCGTAATCTTCCTGTGCCATGCCGAAATTGTTATACCCGTAAATACACATGGATGTGCAGTTTATTCGTCTGCCGTTCCTTGCAGCTCTTGCCATTACAGAACGAAGTCTGTCAGGAGTAAAGTCTTTTTTCTCTCCCAGACCTATTACAAGGATCCTCTTTATATCCACACCTCCTGTATAGAACATGGTATATTCTTTGTATTTACCTTTAATGTCACCCCATGACAGAAGGCTTTTAAGTCTTCCTCCCTGGGTTTTATCAAATTTTATCAGTTTACCATTCAGGTTTTTATCATCACTGAAGAATGGTAATATAAGGAGCTGACTCTGGATCTGCTCCAGATTATCTGTTGTAGTTATTACATTCATTTTACATCACTTCTTTTTTTCGGCAATTCAGCAATTCAGTATTTCGCTGACGTGCTGACATGCTGACTGCTGAATTGCTATATATTTATAGGTACAGAAGAACGTTTCTGTGCCGTGTCAAGTGTTATTGCACCTGATGTGACAAGTTCTTTTAGAGATTCATCCATAGTCCTCATACCGATGGATCTTCCCGATAAAATCACAGATGATAGCTGTGATGTCTTACCTTCACGTATTAAATTTCCCATGGCAGGTGTGTTAATAAGTACTTCTACTGCAGCACATCTTCCGCTCCCTCCAGCTTTTTCCAGGAGTATCTGTGCCACTACTGCTTTCAAAGACACAGAAATCATAGATCTTATCTGTCCCTGTTGTTCAGGAGGAAAGACATCTATAATTCTGTCTACTGACTTGGCTGCCGTATTGGTATGGAGTGTTCCGAATACGAGCCTTCCCATATCTGCTGCAGTAACTGCCAGAGATATAGTTTCAAGATCTCTCATTTCTCCTATGAGTATTATGTCAGGGTCTTCACGTATTGCTGCCCTCAGAGCAGATGCAAAGGATTTTGCATCTTTTCCTACTTCACGGTGTTCAATAAGAGCCTTATTACTTGTATGAACAAATTCCACAGGATCTTCAATCGTTATTATACTTACGTCTTTTCTCTGATTTATATAATTTATCATTGCAGCAAGAGTTGTTGATTTACCGCTTCCCGTTGCTCCTGTTACTATAACCAGTCCCTGTTTGTAATCTGCAATTTCCTTCAATACAGGCGGCAGATTCAGTTCTTCAAGCTCAGGCATGGTTGTCGGAATTGTTCTGAAAACACCGCCACAGCCGGTATTTTGTTTCAGATAATTACAGCGGAAACGGGTATATCCTTCCAGCTCATAGGAAAAATCAAGATCTCCCAGCATTTCAAACCTGCTCCACTGTTTCTTATTACATATCTGAGTCAAAAGGTTTTTTACCCTGTCATTGGTGAGATTGGGCAAATCAGTCCGGCGCATTTTCCCGTGAATCCTGTAATAAGGAGGAGAGCCTGCAGCCAGATGCAAGTCAGATGCCTTTACCTTCAGCATAAAATGAAAAAGTTCATTTATATGATAATCTCCTGTTATTCCTGTTTCAAGTATATTACTCATAATGGTGTTCCTCCCTAATCTTTATATTCTACGGTTTTTCCTGCCAGCATTTCTTCTATTACAACCTGATCGTTTGCAGCCAGACGGGTTTCATGGTCTGTTATTATGCCCTCTTTATATAAAGCGAGCAGAGAATCTTCAAGAGTCTGCATGCCCAGATGTCTGCTCGTCTGTACTACAGAAGGTATTTTAAAGGTTTTCTGATCCCTTACCAGATGGGCAAGTGACGGCGTAGATACTATAATTTCCACGGCAGGCACCTGTTTTCCGTCTTTCGTAGGTATAAGTTTCTGTGAAATAATACCTTTCAGTGACTCTGAGAGCATAATTCTTACCTGAGGTTGCTGTGCAGGAGGAAAAGAATCTATTATTCTGTCAATAGTTCTTGCAGCATTTGTTGTGGGCATTGTGCCAAGTACCAGATGTCCTGTTTCAGCTGCAGTCATGGCAAGTTGCATTGTTTCAAGATCTCTCATTTCACCTACCTGTATAATATCAGGATCTTCTCTCATTGCAGCTCTGAGGGAAGCTGCAAAGCTTCTGGTATGATGGCCTATTGCTCTCTGTCTTACATAACAATTTTTCATTTTGTGAACATATTCTATAGGGTCTTCAAGGGTTATTATGTGATCTTCTCTGTTCTGGTTTATATAGTCTATAAGAGCTGCAAGAGTTGTAGTTTTTCCGCATCCTGAAGGGCCTGTTATAAGAATAAGTCCTGCATGAAGTCTGGTAAAACTATCTACAATAGGAGGGAGGCGTAACTCTTTAAATGTAGGAATTTTCTGC
Organism: uncultured Synergistia bacterium; assembly: GCA_964431735.1. Classification (GTDB taxonomy): domain Bacteria; phylum Vulcanimicrobiota; class SpSt-956; order SpSt-956; family JAKJGF01; genus CALARM01. The sequence goes on from CAYSLJ010000170.1 coordinate 9,873, forward strand.
GGTATTACACGGAATGCGGCACTCCATCCTCTCTGTTGCTGATAAATATTTACACGAAAGCGAAATGTATTATTATCTACGTTTAATTCATAGGATATATCTATATTTTTATCTCCGTCAAATTTTTCCAGCTGTTCTGTTGTGAGAATTTCTTTCATTATTTTTTCACTTTCAGCTTTTGTTACAGGTGGAAAATCCAGTTTGTAAAGTTTGCCGTAAAGTCTCATAATAGGAGGAGAACCGGCAGAGAGATGAATATCGGAGCCGCCTTTCATTAATACAGCAAGCAAAAAAGCATCAACAGTTCTTCCGTCTTTTAAGTCTCCTGACATGACAGGTCTGTCTATAGCCGTATCTCCTTTTGCAAGGGTAAACTCTCCGCCACAGTCCTGACATACTCTGATACCGGCTTTATCTATGCTTTTTCTTTTATTACAATCAGGACAGAGTTCGTCAGAACACATCAAATATGTTACAACTTCACGACGAACCTTTACTTTTGCAGGGCTTTGATCTGTTTTTGTCATATTAATAACCATACCTTTCTTAAGTATTTATAAATCGTGACGCGTGACGCGTGACGCGTGGTTTTCCATGTTGTGTCTGGAAACAGGTACAACTATTATGAAAGTACATTCTTCTATTTATTTTTTCCTTTTCCTTTAGAAATTTTTATAATGTCTGTTCACTGCTGCCGTCTGTAAATTGAAAATATTCTATTAATCCCTGACAGATTCCCTCTGCTGCTTTAGTCCTGAATGCCGGATCTGCCAGTAATCTGACATTGTCTTTGTTGCTCATAAAGGCAACTTCAATAAGAACTGCAGGCATTTTTGTATGTTTTACTACATAAAAATTTGCTTTTTTAATCCCTCTGTTTGCAGTATTAAGATGGGCTACCAGATTTTCTTGAATCTTACAGGCAAGATTGTAATCAATATCTTTATAATAATAAGTGCAGGTACCGTTCAAATTTTTATTGTTGCTTGAATCATTATGTATGGATAGGAAAACGTCTGCCTGAAGATTATTCCCCACATCTACTCTGGCTTCAAGTTCCAATCTGTCAGGACTCCCATCCCATGTAACATCTCTGTCTTCTGTTCTTGTTAAAATAGCATTAAAACCTGCTTTTATCAGAAGAGATTGAAGTTTTAGAGCTATATCCAGATTTAAGTCCTTTTCCATAATTCCTGTTGATTTGTTAATTGCACCGCAGTCTCTGCCTCCATGACCGGGATCTATTACTATCGTTTTATCTGTAACAGGGTTTCCGAAAGAGCCTTCACCCTTTACTGATAAATCTGAAATTTCTTTTTCTTCCTTCATTATTGAAATAAATAATTCATCTGGTTTTTCTCCTGCCTGTAATATTACATCTATATTTTTTTTCAGCTTGAATACAAGTCTTACTACGTGAGGGCTTTTATTTAACTGAACCAGCTTTATATCAGATATAAACTCATCTTCTATGATTTTTGTTAAACTATTTTTTTTGATAACAGCTGTTAAAAAATCTATGTAAAACCTGTTATCTGCGGCCCTGTGCCATTCATATCTCAAAAAACCGGTAGATTCTATTTTTATAATCTTTCTGTCCGGTTCAAAGGTAACATTTTTGATTAATTGAGGTTTCGTTAATCCCTGAGCCGAGAGAAATCCCTGTGATACTTCCGGTAACCAGAGTTCTGTTACAGTATTACCGGCATAATAAATTCTTACCGATATTGTGCTCATATCTATTCTGGACGAAATATCTACAGGGAGAGGTTTTTTAAATATGATTTCTATTTTGCCTGTTTCGCCTTTCTGAGACGTAGTAATACTTTTTATAAGGTCTTCTTCTGTACCTTCGTAAGGCTCAATAAAGGTTTCAGGAATATTTATAATAATTCCGAAGGTTTCCCTTGAATATTCAATATTATAGTCTATTTTTGCAGAAGCCTTTACAGATAATTCAATATAGCCGGCAGGATTTTTTTTGCATATTATTTTATAAACATTCGGTAGCAGAATTATATTCAGGTCTTTATCTGTTTTATAATGCATGGAAAGAGATGTTCCGAGATCATCAAGAGACATATAAAGTATTTTATTCTGAATAAAGGGGGGATTCTTGATTTTTAATGATTTTCCGCATACAGTGCCATCTTTATTACCTGCTTTGAAACGGGAAGGTTTACCATCTCTTACTATATAAATTTCTTCTGTTTTACATTTATAAGTTCCTCCGAAATAATTGATAATGAAACCGGTTCCTCTGTCTTCTAAAGGTAAGAAGATTGTATCTTCAATCATTACAGGAGGATTTGTGAAATCTATCTTTTTACCGTTTAATATCACATTCTGTCCGTAAGCAGCAGAAGTCAGATAAACCGGAATTATAATAAGGAATAGAATATACTTAAACATCAATGTAAATCCTGCATATATAATGCTCTTCTCTCTTTACTTTTTATGACCTTTACGTTTCCTATGAGATTATAGGTTTTGAGCCCTGTATCAGATTGAAGTTTATCACTTCTGATAGATGTATCTTCTTTTACTAATTTAACATTCCCTTCGCCATATGCTTTATTTTTCTTGCTGTCCAGAGTAAATTTATCAACTTCAACAGTTTCTCCTTTTGAGGATATTACTCTTACTCTGGATGTAAATACTGCCACTTCATCCCTGGTATTTAAATCCACGTTATCTGCTTCTATTATAATCTTCTGTTTATCCCCTTCATAATAGCAGCAGGTAACATTATACATGGTACCTTGATTACTTTCTTTTCTGAACCTGAGAGAGTCTGAAAAAAGTTTCCATCTGTTACCTGTTTCAAACTTCTCGTCTTTAATAAAGGATTTGTGCTCTTCTATTTTCTCTGCAGGTGATGGAGAAGGTGATGGAGAAGGTGAGGGAACAGGTTCTTTTGATGACAGAATAGAGCCTGTAAAGGTACCTGCCAGTAACAGTAATACTGAATAAATACAGAGAATAATCAATATTTTATCTTCTTTTTTCCCTGTTGTTTTAAGGATACGTTCTTTTAATGTTGATAATATATTCATAAGAGTCGTGACACGTGACGCGTGACGCGTGACGCGTAAAAAAGTCCCCTTTTCGTCACTGATTACTATATTTATTCTACTTATATATTCAATTTCCTTTTTGTAGATGAATTCATTACTGAAGTGATTAAAGAATAGCTGTGAAAATTACAAATTTAACAAAACCTGGTTGAAATAGTTGAAAAATATGATAAAATAGAGTTTGTATTTAACCTGACTTAATGAGATGATTTCCAGTCACGCATCACGCGTTACTGGTCACGAACAATAATATGGACATAAAAACTCTCTTTCCGGCGATAGCACTGCCATTGAGTTTCGGGTTTATTGCAGGCATAATAGTCGGTTATACATGTAAAAAGCTTACAAAACTTCTTGCTCTTGTTCTGGGGTTATTTTTTATAGGTCTTCAGATACTTGCCTATTACAGGTTTATTCATGTGGACTGGCAAACTATAGGGAAAGCGACTGAAGGAGTCATTAACGCAACGGTTTCATCAAGCCCTTTCTGGTGGACTGTATTAACGGCTCATTTCCCTTATGTAGGAGCTTTTTCCATTGGCTTTATAATAGGATTTCGCAAAGGGTAAGATTATCGAAGTGTTTTTACATATTCAATTGTACCGCTTACTCCATAATAGTATTCTACATTAATCATAAATTTTAAGCCCTCGCCATATACAGGATCCTGGCTGGAAAGCAATAGATCTGCTTCATCCGTATATCCCTTATGAAGCATAACCTTATAGGCTACCCACTGGGCAAAACCTTCTTTATATAAAAGCCTCTGATCCATCGGACAGTTATCTACCTGCCAGGCATGGGTAAGTTCATGACTCAGTACTGCAAGGGCTCTCTCGTAGGAAAGTCCGTTAAGAACAAATATTCTTGATGCGTAACCTGTTGCATTTGACGAAAAGCTATAAAATCCTCCCACTCCTCCTGATGGAACATATTCTTTATGTTTAGTATTGTAATAAGACATTTCCAGATTTTTTTGATCCATAATGGTAAGGTTGTCTACAGGTCTTGTTATTACAAGTCCCATAGCTTTTAACCGGGCTATTGCTTCTACGTAAACATAGGCAAGTTGATCATGGGTAAATATTGCTACCGATGCACAGTCAGGGCATAACCATCTGGAATAACCGAGATTATAACCATCAGGTCCGACGGGACATCCGCAGCTGGCACATGCAGCATATTTGTTAATACAGGACTGGCAGAATTTTTTTCCTGTTTTATTTCTTACGAATTTACCTTCAAGAAGAGAGCCACATATATCACACCGGGCATATTTGTAGAAACAATCTTTGCAATACGTATATCTCTCTATAGTATAATAGCCGTTAATGCAGGGTTTACCGCATTTTGCACATTTGGGAACGAGGCTTTCATAGCATTTCTGACAGTAGATTTTCCCGTCCATTGTCCAGTACTGTCCATTTATGGTACAGCCGCAGCCAGAACAGACCAGATCGCTTACTTCAAGATTTCTGGAAAATGCTTCCCGGGAAATAAAGAGAAGTAATATGAAATAAAATAACAGAATCTTTTTTTTGATTTAAATCACCCCGTGTATCAGTGATCAGTGACCGGTTATCAATCACTTATATTCACTTTTTACTACTCACTACTATACATTATACGATTGCGTTTTTTTACGACAGGTAAATTCACCTTTACTGAAAATTATAGTTAA
>CAYSLJ010000171.1:0-9858 GCA_964431735.1 uncultured Synergistia bacterium
GCCTCACCCACCGGAAGGGTGTAGAATAAATATTACTTTTCGGATAGGCTCTAAGAACCATCCAGCTTAAAATACCTGCAGTAATTGTAATTAAATTACCTGACATCCAGTGATAAAAATAAGTGTTCATAATGTTTTTTTTGTTTCAGACGTAATACCCTTCGCTATCAATTTTAGTCTTATAAACTTCCTGGCTTTGCCTGCCTGGCGCTCCTCCGAAAAAAATCTAAACTGGAACAGGCATATTTGTTAGAGCTTACATCATGCCACTTTGCATTATATTTTATTCAAATAGACCTGTGCCGCCGTGATATTTTTTTCTACGGAGCACCAGGCAGGCAAAGCGCTATGGTTGCTAGCAACCTGGTATAACTTCCGGAATTGTGGACATATAAAAAATAATATCATACATTTATAAAAAAATAAACCCTCTGAGATTCGCATCAGTTGTTACAATTTTTTACAATTTGAAAATATCTGAAATACTTCGAAAAACATATGAAACAAAGTTACGTTATTATAGGAATATAAAATAAGTAATGAGGAGGACGTAACAATGTTAGCAACAATGGAAATAAACCGTTTATCAGATATTTCGGAAGACAAACAGGATGATATAGATAGAATTATTCAGGTGGCGGAAAGACTGCTCCATACAGCATCAATGGAGAAAAACAGAATAACCTGTAATATGGTAAAACATAATTTTACGGAATCCGTAATGACCTGGTTAGCAAAACCTTCACCGTTTTATGTGAAAAAATAAATTTATATGAGAAGCGTGAAGGGTGAAGAGTGAAGGGTGAAGAGCGGTAAATTCCTTTGAATAAAACTTTTTCCATAGAGAAAATAAATGAGGTGATTGCCAATGAAAGTAATTTTTAATGAATACGTGTTTGAATGTTTACTGGTAACAGCTTGTACTGTTTTGGCGTCTCTGGCAGTTACCTTTGCCGTTTCATTATTTTGAGGGTATAATAGTGTTGCATAAGAGTAATTTTTCCTATTATAATAGAACTGATGTTTTGTCTGTATGTAATATGTCAGTATTTTCATATAATGATGTGATACAAATGACCCTGAAAAAAAATGATCGGATTATGGCAATATTGCTGGTTCTCAGCTTTTTTGTCCTTTTTATTGTGGCAGGAGAAGGCCCTGAAGAAAATTCCCCCTCTTCCTCACTTCCTCCTCCGCCTCCTGAAGCTATTGACAGTATTTCTCCTTCATATGCAGTTTCTGGCTCTACATTTGTTCTTACGGTAATTCTAAAGGAAGGATTTGAACCTCCTTCGGAACTCCAGATCACCTCCGTAACAATAGGAAATATATCAGGAAAAAATATAGAAAGAGACACTTTAAACAGGTTAAAAATAAAAGCTGAATTTACCATTTCTCCTTCCGAAACACCGGCATTTAAAGACCTGTCAGTAACATTTCCCGGCCCATTTAATCGTAATATAACACTTTTAAGACCTTCATTCTTTCAGATCAGGAAAACTGTGAGGTAAACATGGATTTTAAATGTAATAAAATAGAGAAAATTTTAATAGCTATATTGACAATTATTGCATTTATCCTCAATTTTATATTTATTTCCCATGAGGGATACAGTAATCCTTATTATGCAGCAGCAGTAAAGAGTATGCTTCGGAATTTTCATAATTTTTTCTTTATTTCTTTCGATACAGGCGGTTATGTTTCTGTTGATAAACCTCCCCTTGGTCTCTGGATACAGGCAGTCAGTGCTTACATATTCGGTTTTAACGGCCGGGCTTTAATTCTGCCTCAGGCTCTTGCCGGAGCCTTATCTGTCCCTCTATTGTATAAAATAGTCCTTATGAGTTCCGACAGATTTGCAGCTTTTATTTCAGCAATTGTTCTGACATTTACACCTGTTTTTGTAGCCTCTAACAGAACCAATAATCTGGACAGTCTTCTTGTTTTTACCACTTTACTTGCTTCCTGGTGTTTATTGATTTCAGTCAAAAAGAAAAGTTTCATCTGGTTTATTTTCTCCATGTTTCTCATCGGTACAGGTTTCAACATCAAAATGCTTCAGGTTTATATGATAGTGCCTGCAGTTTTTCTGACATATTTTTTATTTGTTCCGGGAAAGAAAAAAATTATTCATTTTATGGCAGCTCTTGCTATTCTTTTAATATCATCTCTCTGGTGGGCTTTTCTTGTAGACATGACACAGCCTGACAAAAGGCCCTATGTGGGGGGTAGCAGGACAAATTCCGTTATGGAACTTATGCTGTTTTATAACGGAATTCAGAGGCTTTTACCGCCTCCGGGAGGGATAAATGACCTTCCCCGGAATATGCCGCCTGCCCCCGGTATGCCTCCGAATCCTGTCCTTGAAACAGGTAAACCCGGTATCTTCAGGTTACTTGAAAGAGCTCTTGCCGGCCAGATAAGCTGGTTTATTATTATATCCTTTATCTGCCCTCTTTATATATTTTTTACACGTAAGAAAGATGATAAATTTATCTCCCTCTTTTACTGGTTTTTATGTTTTATATGTATGGCCATTTATTTCAGTATATCTTCTTTTTTTCACAGATATTATCTTGTAATGATGGCACCTGCTATGGCCTGTCTGACAGGGACAGGTTTTTCCTGGTTATTCAGTGATATATACAAAAAAAGGTTGAGTCATTACAATTTTTCTGTTCTGCTTCTAATCATTATATTTTCTCAATTTCTTATAATATCAAGATATAATGGCTGGCCTTCGTATATTATACCTGCTGTCATTATTCTCTTTATTATTTCTCTCTTTTTATTGATAATATTTTATAAAAAAGAACATATTGCATTACTTTATGCTTCTTTTATAACAGGCATTTTAGCTATTATGATTGCCCCTGTCTCGTGGAGTCTTACCCCTTTAATTTTCGGAGGCGATCCGCGATTGCCACATGCAGGACCTGAGCTTGCCGAACCTATGAGGCCCCCTGATATGTTCTCCTCTTCGTCTGGTATGGTTGATTTTTTAAAGAGTCACAGAAATAATGAAGAATTTTTAATTGCTGTTCCTGATGCAAATATTGCTTCCGATATTATTCTGAAGTCAGGTGAACCTGTTCTGTCTTACGGAGGTTTTAACGGTATAGATAAAGTTTTTTCACGGGAACAATTTGCCGGACTCATAGAAAAAGAGAAGGTTCGTTTTGTTATGATTCTGGATATGGACAGGAAAGGTAGCCCATCATTCCCGCCATCACCGACACAAATTCAGGAAGATATAATAAAATGGGTTTTAGAACATGGGAAAGAAATTCCTGCTGCAGAATGGAAAAGTGATAAAATCGTTAAAATACCTTTACGAATATTCGATATGAAACTGTAGATAAAATTTTGCAACCGGTTAACTGTGTAAGTTCTGTTAAAATATTCCCGGGGAGAATTAATGCCTTCTGTCCTGCTCCATTGCCTTCCTTATTTTTTCTGCAAGTTCCCTTATAGTGAAAGGTTTTTCTATGAACAGTATACCTTCTTCAATTATAGTAGTATGGGGCAGAACACCGGATGTATAGCCTGACATAAAGAGGCATTTCATATCACCATAAACAGACAGGAGTTTTTTTGCCAGAGCTGTACCGTTCATCTCCGGCATTACTACATCGGTAATAAGCATATTTATTGTGCCTGAATAATTTTCTACTATTTTTAGCGCCTCTCCGGGGGTACAGGCAGCAAGCACCATGTATCCAAGCCTTTCAAGCATAATTTTAATCATATTCATCATATCATGTTCATCTTCTACCAGAAGAATTGTTTCCGAACCTTTTTGAATGAGCCCTTCTTTTTTAACGGCGGAATCCTTCTTGTTCTTTCCGTAGAAACGTGGTAAATATATTTTAAAAGTGCTTCCCATTCCAGGTTCACTGTATACATCAATAAATCCATTATTCTGTCTTACTATACCGTATACTGTGGCAAGACCCAGACCTGTCCCTTTGCCAATATCTTTTGTTGTGAAAAACGGTTCGAATAAATGTTCTTTAACATCTTTCTCCATACCCCATCCGTCATCAATTACGGAAAGCTTTACATATTCACCTGCCCTGAAATCTGTAATATATGTATGAACTGCAGTTTCGAACATTATATTTTCCGTCATTATCGTGATTTTTCCCACTTCTTTTATCGCATCTCTGGCATTTACACAGAGGTTTGCAATAATCTGATCTATCTGGGTAGGATCTACCAGAACAGGCCAGAGATTTGCACCTGGCATCCAGATAAGATTGATGTCTTCTCCTATAAGACGTCTTATCATTTTGAGCATACCCGATATTGTATCATTTATATCCAGCACTCTGGGAGCAATAGTCTGTTTTCTGGCAAAAGCCAGTAATTGTCTTGTCAGATCTGCAGAACGATTTGCTGCCTTTTCTATCCCTTTCAGTGATTCGTAGAGACTGTGTTCCGGTTCTATATCTTCCAGAGCCAGTTCTGTAAAGCCCAGTATTATGCCCAGCATGTTGTTGAAATCATGTGCTACTCCTCCTGCCAGACGTCCTATAGATTCCATTTTTTGAGCCTGAAGCAACTGGGAATGAAGCTTTTCCTTCTCTTCTTCTGCTGCTTTACGTTCTGTAATATCAGTAGCTATACTCAGTATGGCAGGAATATTTTTCCATTTAATCTTTCTGGCAAAAATTGCAAGAGGAATAATTGTTCCGTCTTTCCGAATGTGGCATACGTCGAAAGAAGTTTCTCCATATCTGTTTATTTTCTCTACTCTTTCTTCAAATCTGGCTTTACTTTCAGGCACATCTATATCTTCCACTCTGAGTGACATGAATTCCTCTTTATTATAGCCGTGTATCTCAAAGGTTTTGCGGTTTGCATAAATGAATGAACCTGTAAAATCATGGACAGTAATAGAACCGGGTGCTTCATCAAGTATATCGGCCATGATAGACAGAAACTCTTCTGTTTTTTTGTGTTCTACAACAGCCTGAATACTGCTCAGAAATGACGTAATCTGTGTTGTATCTTCATTGTTATAAGGCATATGTCTGTTTGCCACTGCTGCTACAGATGTTATTTTCCCCTGAAAAAAGAAGGGAACTACAAGCATTCTGGTAATTTTTACATGCCCTTCCGGTAATCCTTTTTTTATTTCCCTGTCTTCATTATAATTGTTCAGAATAAAAGGTTTTTTCTTTCTTATAGCTTCACCCCATATGCCTGCTTCTTTAATGGAAAAAATAGATGGTTTATCCATTATAGAACAATCTTTCATTGCATTACCTGACCAGGAATGAATGGTCATAACTGACTCTTCTTCATTTATAAAGCCGTAGAAACCGTATTTACTCCCTGTCATTTTTGTAATAGATGAAAGTATATGGTCAGAAATTGTTTTTATATCTGCATCTGCCATTGAGGCAATACTCCAGAGAGACTCCAGTTTTATATAAGTAGACTTGAGTTTTTCCTCCATAAGTTTTCTCTCTGTTATATCTACTGTGAAACCGAGAATATTTTTCTCATCTAGCTTTACTGCCTTTACTATAAAGTGTTTTACCTGACCTGATTTTGTAAGAAGACGAATTTCACCTGATGCTCTGCCATGTTCGATAACAGTTCTGAAATGTTCCAGCCCCCGGGAAATATCGTCCGGGAATACCAGATCTTTAAGATTTTTCTGTAATAGTTCTTCCTCTGTAAAGCCTGTCAGAGTGCAGGCCGCGTCATTTACAAGAATATAGTTCCCTCTTTCGTCGGCCAGGAATATGCCGTCAGGTGCATTTTGGATATAGCTTCTGAATTTTTTTTCACTTTCTATAAGAGCTCTCTCTGTCTTTGTTTTTTCTGTTATGTCATGCATAAGCCATATGGCATGTTCCTGTTCATCATATACAAAGAATTCTATAAGCCTTGTGGCTCCGCTTTTTGTGAGTATTTCCACTGTACGTGGTTCGGGGAAACCCTGACTTTTATCATAATCATAGAGGTTTTTTATATCTGTGGCATGCTTACCGTAGAGTTTTTTAAACCATTCCTGAATTGTTTTTATTTCTTCTGATTTATATCCTGTCGTTTTCTCTGCTTTATTGTTAAGGTATATTTGCTCTTTTTCTCTATAAACAGCACTTATCTGAAGTTTATTTACAATAAATTTGAACCCTTCTAATTTCTCTTTTAAAGCTTTTTCAGTCATATGTGAGATTTTCCTTTTTTGTTTTTTCGTATTCTGTTATCCTGATTGTAAGAGCTTTTCTATATCCTTTATTTCTTCTTTCACTTCTTCCGTAAGTTTCTGACTTTCAATTTTTCCCATGAGGGCCTTTGTTTTTTTATCAAATAGCTGTGTTCTTTTTGCTCCTATATGTCCTATTCTGGAGAGATTGCACAGCACATCTGCAGCCTGCACAATAGCCAGTTGTTTCAGGCAATTAGGATTTTGAACCGGTTCCAGATCATGATGAAACTGGGCAGCATTGATTATCTGCTCAGGAAGTTGCCATTGTTCAAGGGTCATTCTTCCTACTTCACAGTGATCAACACCGAAAAATTCCTTTTCTGCATCAATAAGGAGTAATGGATTTTCTCTCACTTTTCTTACAACTTCTTCATATTGTTCAGGAAGACTTACATATAAAATTACTTTACCTATATCATGCATCATACCGAGCATAAACATTTCATCCTGAGAAAATCCTTTTTCTCTGGCAAGGAGTTTTGCAAATACTCCTGTACCGAGCGAGTGGTACCAGAGTTGTTTGAAGAGTTCTTTTTTTCTTATTTTCTGAAACAGAGTCGATGAAGATGCCTGGGCAACTATCTGTTTTGCTCTGTCGAGGCCCAGCATATTCAGAGCTTTTACTACATTGAATATCTTCTGTGAAAGTCCGTAATAAGGAGAATTGGCGACCTGAATTATCTTTAATGACAGAGCCGGGTCATTCTGAATTATTTTTCCCATTTGTTTGAAATTTGAACTGCTTATAGAGTTATCTCTGTCAAACATGAGGGAAAAAAATGAAAAACCCTGGATACTCAGATCATATATTACACTTCTGATTTTCATTAAATTTTCTTTTTTTCTAATATCTTCTCCCTGCTTTTTTTTAGATTGAAGCATTATGTCTGCAATTCTTGCGGCATGGTCATGTGGAGGTAATTCTTTCTTATGGCCGGTTAACTTCACTTCTTTCTCTACTACAGAAGGTTTTACGGTAATTTCTGTTTGCAGTTCTGTTTTTCCCTGCTCTTTCTTTTCCTTTTGAAGTTCTGTTTTTTCCTGTAGCCTTATTTCCGGTTGAAGTTCAATTTTTTGTAACGATCTTACATAACGGGGATCCATTGTAGAAAGACCTATATTTGTTATTGAAATAACCTCTTTGTTATCCTGTGATGGAGGTGGTTTGTGTGGCTCTGTCTCAGGTACAGGTGTTTTTTCTTCTTTTTCCTCTATAGCTTCCGGCGAATCGTCACCTTTATCAAAAAACACCCATACAGATCCATCCTGTTCTTTTTCCCACTGGCCGCCGAAGTATACCTTTTCTACTTTACTCTTTTTTTCTTTATTATCCATCAGAAAAAACCCTTTTTATACTTTTTCCGGAGAACTGACTTTCTTCCGGGGAAAATACTTGATAATTAATAATTGTCTCAAATATTTCAACATATGTTCTATATCATCTTTAAGATCTTTATGGTCCTTCCAGTTTATCTGTACAGGTTTTTCTATTTTAAAAAAACTATAAGGAGTATCTACACGTACTGTTTCTACATCAAGATTGATGTTCTGTATATTTGATAATAATCTGTAGTAAAGATCATCATTAATATGTCTGTAACATTGAGGTTTTCCTGATTTATATTCTCTGCAAAGGTCCGGCTTGAAGGCATGAACCGAACAATAATAAAGGTCAAGATCGCCTTTTTTCAAAAAAATACATCTGTGTTTATTAGTTTCTTTATCCAGAGTTTTTTTCATAGTAACACTGCCGGGATTCCAGCTATAGCGGGGAGGGCCTGTACAGGTTTCTCTGAATTCTGTTTCTGTCATGTTCAATTCATCTGCCAGTCTTCTTATGTCAGAAGGTTCTATTTCAACAATAAATATGGTGCAACAATCACCGCACATATAGCATCTGGGAATAAAATTATCCATTATTCTGGGAAAATTTTCTCTTATGACTGAATATAATCTTTTTGTAAAATCTTTTACATGTTTTCCCAGTGATTTATCTGCAGAATAATTTATAGAGTAATTATATTCTATGTCATCTACTGTATAGGTTAAATTCATAGTTAGAGGGCAGAACATAATGGATTTGAGAGAAAAATTATCAACAGAGAATAAATCATATCTCTCTGTTATATCTTCAGTTTCTTCGTGAGCACCGGATAAGGTTTCATTTCTATTAAGATTTTCCAGTTCTATTCTTGAAATTCTTGTCCACAGTTCTTCCAGTTCACCTGAATAAGATATTCTCTGATTCCAGATAGTAGTGAGCATTTCTTTCAACGTATGGACATTTTTCATAAAATAGTCGTAAGAAATTTTTCCTTCTTCTACATCCTGAATGATCTCTTTTAATTTCCCAAGGGCAGTCTTTACTTTATTTGCTTCTTCATTCTTTATGGAAGCCATTGTTGATAACAGTTCGGAAAAATTAGGCTTCAGTTCCTCAATAATCGGAAGATCTCTATAAAACTGTCCTGATTTTAACTGAAAGAAGATTTTTTCATTTACTATGTCCAGATATTTAATTTCTTCTATCAAATCATTGCTATCCTTTATACAGATAGGGGATGTGGACAGGTATAAACGGCAGGATTGGGGGCGGGCATCGTAGATTTTACATTTATATCTTCCGGCAGGTTTTTGTTCCAGAAAAGGACATTTGCCATCTTCCAGTTTAATAAAACCATCGTATTCGGACCATGTTCCTGCAGGAATAAGGTATTTTCTATGGAATTCTTTTTCTGTCATACCTGACGCTGTGGAAAGGTGAAAAAGGTCATTCCCTGTTACAAGTATATCGTCTCTCCTGCAGCAATTACCGCATTGAGAGCAATAGTTGCAAAAATAAGAACTATATAAATTCACGAAAGACGTTATAAACTTGATTACTTTTTCTCTTAGAATAGATATATCACCATAATTAATCGGCATCCCATCTTCCTGGAGGGATTCATAAACTGTCATCTTTCTGTTTTCAAACCTTATTTTCTTTATCTTATCTATGTTCATATCATAAACTCACTTGCTGTATTTTATTTTGCTGTATGCCCAGGCAGATTTTTTGCGAACATCGGCGTTCTTTTCTTCTTTAATTGAACGTAAAAGCCAGTCTGCGGAATCTCTGGCCTTTATGGCTACAAGTGTTTCTGCCGCGAGAATTCTCATCTCTGCAACAGGATCTTCCAGAAGAATTCTGCTCACTGCATGGGAAATACGGCTGTCCGACATAAGAGAAAGGCTTGTAATGGCATCTTTTCTCTCTTCAAGGGAAGAACCGTTATTTAAAATATTCAAAAGTCTCTCTACTTCTCCCTGACTCTGTTCAGTTACCGGAATTCTTTCTTTTACCGGTTCATCATCCGAAATAACTAATTCCTCTAAAGACAATTTCTTTGTTGAAAGTTTTCTTGAACCTTTCACGATTTCTTCGGATATTTTTACAGGGTCTTTCTCTTCTTTTTTTTCTTCCTCTTTATCAAAAATTCCAATCTCTGAGAGAGATAATTTCTTTGTTGATAGTTTACCGGGCTTAATTTCTTCCTCCACCGGAGGTTCTTCCGGCGGTTCTTCAATGCTGATTTCGTCTTCCTCCACCGGAGGTTCTTCCGGCGGTTCTTCAATGCTGATTTCGTCTTCCT
>CAYSLJ010000171.1:9958-14576 GCA_964431735.1 uncultured Synergistia bacterium
CCACAGGAGGTTCTTCCGGCGGTTCTTCAATGCTGATTTCATCTTCTTCTACTGGAGGTTCTTCTATAACAGGTTTTTCTTCTTTTAATTCCGGCACTGGTTTTGTTTCTATTTCCATTTTATCCTGAAGTTCCTGACGTATTTCCAGATCTTCCAGAACCTGAGCTATGTGCAATAATTTATCCAGTAGATCCTGATTCCCGTCATACTGGGCAATCTGAATTTCTTCTTCCAGAATAGTAAAGAAATACAGATTGATTTTTTTCTTGAATGCCCTTGCAATACCTACAAGGTCCAGACCTGACGATAAAATTAATTTTTCCAGTATTTTAAGTTGTTGTTCCTCATCAACGGCCTCTACCGGGGAAGATGATTCAATATGAGAAGGGATTTTTTCTTCCTGAATAACTGTATCTGTAGAAGGTATAATTTCCTGAGCCGCTTGTTCTGGTATTACCGGGGCAGGCCTTACATTGAGATTATCAAGTATTTGCAATACATAACTTAAACTGTCAACTCTTTCCTGATTGTTGCCTGAAAGAGCCATCTTTTTTTCTTCATCGAGCATATTGAAGAATGGGCCGGTAAATTTTTCTTTATTCTTTTTTACAAGTATAATAAGTTCCAGGTCTGAAGATGAAGTCAGTTGCTCTAAAAGTTCTATATCTTCCTGAGGATAAACAGGGGGGCTTTCTTCGATAAATGCCTCCTGCACGTCTGTAACCTCCATATCAGTTCCGTAGATTTCCGGCGTTTCTTCATATATTTCGGCTGTATGTTTTACCCTGAGATTATCCAGGATTTGAGATATATAGCTCAATGTATCCACTCTTTCCCTGTTACCCGTTGCTATAGCTTTGTCTATTTCTCTGTCTACCATGCTGAAAAATTCGTTATTCAGTTTATGTTTATTATTTTTTACAAGCATGATAAGTTCCATGTTTGAAGATGAAGCCAGTTGTTCCAAGAATTCATCCTTCTGCTCTTTTTCAGGTTCCATATAGTCTTCAATAACTTCCGGCTCCAGGGGAACTTCCTGCTGTGGAATGTCTTCCTGTGACACTTCTTTCTCCAGGATTTCTTCCTGTAGAATGTCTTTCTGTGGCTTTATATGCAGATTTTCAAGTATTTGAGAAATATAGGCGAGATTATTTGCTCTTTTCTGATTCCCCTGTGTGATAGATCTGTGTTTTTCTTCTTCAAGAAATATAAAGAAATCATTGTCAAAATTATCTTTATATTGTTTAACCAGTGAAATTCGTTCCATATCTGAAGCTGAGAGCAGTTTGTTCAGGAGACTCTCTCCTGTGTCCTGAATATCTTCTTCCAGTTCTTCGCTTTTTACATCTTTAAAGAATTGCTTTATATCTTTTGCTTTTTCTTTTTCTTCCTGTACTTCTTTAAGACGACTTAAAGCTTTCAGTGCGGCATCGCGAACATATTTCTTACTATCTCTCATGCTGGCCTGAATAAGGCTCTGTACACAGGCCATATCACCTGTTTCTCCGAGTTCTACAGCTGCTTCTTTCCTGTCATTGGGGAATTCTCCGTTAAGGAGAATATCTATTAATTCATGAACCGGTTTTTCTTTTTTCTTCTCTTCCTTCTTATTTTCTGCTTTTAATATGATACTTCTGTCCACTAAAGAGACTAAAATTTCTTTGCAATTTTTACAGTATAAATCACCGGGTTTACTTATTATATATTTATTTATTATAAAGCAGAAAGGACATTCAAGTTCAAAATCTTCAGTAAAATCCTGTTTAAAACTGTCTCCTTTTTTATCAATAAATATTTCTAATTCCATAAGTACTTATGCTATAAAGGCATATACTCCCTTCTCAAAGATAGGTACAAATAAATATTGATGTGAAAATTATATCATCTAACACTGTGAATAGCAAATAAAATTATATTAATAAAAAAAAAACAGGCCGTGAGGCCTGTTTTTTTTAAAAAGGATTAATACATTCCACCCATTCCGCCGGGCATACCACCGGGAGGCATTCCGCCTGGCATACCGCCTTTTTCCTTCTCAGGAACATCGGTGATAAGAGTTTCTGTGGTAAGTAACATAGAAGCAATACTTGATGCATTCTGGAGAGCTGAACGTGTAACTTTTGCAGGATCGATTATACCTCTTTCGAACATACTGGTATAATCACCTTTCTGTGCATCATAGCCATGTCCTACTTTACCGTTTTCTGCATGAATGGCTTTTACTTTCTGAACTATTACAGAACCTTCTTCTCCGGCATTTATTGCAATCTGTCTTGTAGGCTCTTCAAGGGCTTTCTTTACGATATTTATACCTACTTCAAATTCATGGGATTCTTCTTTATTTAAATCTGTCGGTTTTTCAATCTTTTCAAGAGCAGGGAGACAGTTGATGAGAACTGTTCCGCCGCCTGCTACAACGCCTTCTTCCACTGCTGCTCTGGTAGCAGAGAGGGCATCTTCCATTCTGTGTTTTTTCTCTTTCAGTTCTGTTTCTGTAGCTGCGCCAACTTTTATGACTGCTACTCCGCCTGCCAGTTTTGCAAGTCTTTCCTGGAGTTTTTCTCTGTCGAAATCAGAATCTGATTCTTTTATTGCTCTCTTTATCTGGTCGATTCTGGCTTTAATCTGTTCTGGCTCGCCTTTACCTTCGATTATAGTGGTATTTTCTTTGGAAACTTTAACTCTTGTTGCCTGGCCGAGCATTTCCAGTTTTGTATTTTCCAGTTTCAGACCGAGTTCTTCAGATACTACCTGACCCTTTGTGAGTATGGCTATATCTTTCAGCATTTCTTTTCTTCTGTCACCAAATCCGGGGGCTTTTACTGCAACACAGGTCAGAGTGCCTCTGAGTTTGTTGACTATCATTGTTGCAAGGGCTTCACCTTCAACGTCTTCACTTATTATAAGAAGTGGTTTATTGTGCTGAACAATGAGTTCAAGTATGGGAAGAAGATCGTTTATAGCGGATATCTTCTTTTCACAGATCAGAATGTATGGCTCTTCAAGAATGGCTTCCATATTTTCAGGATCTGTTACCATATAAGGAGAAATATAACCTTTGTCGAACTGCATACCTTCAACCTGTTCAAGGCTTGTTCTCATTGTTTTGGATTCTTCTACTGTAATGACTCCGTCTTTACCTACAGCTTCCATTGCATCTGCTATGATATTTCCGATAGAACTATCGTTATTGGCAGCAATTGATGCAACCTGGGCTATTTTTTCTCTTGTTTCTACATTTACAGAGAGTTTCTTTATTTCTTCTACTACTACTTCTACAGCTTTATCTATACCTTTCTTTAAACCCATCGGGTTTGCTCCTGCTGCTACGTTTTTCATACCTTCTCTTATCATAGCCTGGGCAAGAACTGTTGCTGTAGTTGTGCCGTCACCGGCGACATCGTTGGTCTGGGAAGCTACTTCTTTTACAAGCTGTGCTCCCATATTTTCAAATGGATCTTCCAATTCTATCTCTTTTGCCACTGTAACACCATCTTTTGTTATTACGGGGGAACCGAATTTTTTGTCTACTACCACGTTGCGTCCGCGGGGACCAAGGGTAATTTTAACAGCGTCTGCCAGAGCATTTGCTCCGCGTTCTAAAGCTCTTCTTGCTTTTTCGTCATATACTATTTGTTTTGCAGCCATAATATTAATCCTCCTTCAAAATAATAAATTTATTTAACTATAGCCAGTACATCTTTTTCACTGAGTATAAGATATTCTTTACCATCTATCTTTACTTCTGTTCCGGAATATTTACCATATATAATAGAATCTCCGACTTTTACCTGCATCGGGAGTTTCTTACCTTCTTCAGTGAGTTTTCCTTCGCCTGCGGCGAGGACTTTACCTTCCTGGGGTTTCTCCTTAGCAGTATCAGGCAGATATAATCCGCTTGCAGTCTTTTCTTCGTGAGTTTTTGGTTCTACTATTAATCGATCTCCTAATGGTAGTAAATTCATAATTCAAACCTCCTTTAATTTTTGGCAGTCTAATTGTTTGATTGCTAAGTAAAAAGTATTTTAAAATATGTCCAATGGAAAATCAAGCTCATTTAAAAAGAATTAGCATATTTTTTCTTTAATTTTCTGTGTTTTTCTCTTTTTTTCTTTAATTTTGTCAATTAAGAGGTTTAATTGCTAAAATTTTTTCCTGGTCTATTATGATACGCGGACAGGATTCCTTACTTAGTACCGCAACAGGTAAATAGGTACCCAAAAAAATATGGCACTCACTCCTGTCCCTGGCCGGGCTCTGGAGGAAAAGATATGCCGTATTAAAAGAGAGTTATAAATTATATAGATGCAAAATATTAAACGTCTAAAAAACCAGTTTGTCACGCAACAGGATCATATCTTTTCCGGAAGAGTCCGGCCAGGGAAAGGTTTTAATATGGGTACTAACTTATTTGGAGCGGTACTTAGTGGTTGTAAAAAAATAACTACATCATAGTTATAGATTGTATCGTAACGCGTGACGCGAGGATAATAACCGTTATAATAATTTGCCGGAGTTGTTTTTCTTGCAGTCCTTAGTACCGCAACAGGTAAATTGGTACCCAAAAAATATGGAACACGCTCATGTCCCTGGCCGGGCTCTGGAGGAAAAGATATGC
>CAYSLJ010000172.1:0-14428 GCA_964431735.1 uncultured Synergistia bacterium
AAAGATGAGATTATCCGGTTCTTTTGAAGATAAAAGGGCATCTCTCAGGGCAATAACTTCATGGGAAAGATTTTTCTTTGTATTTCTGGTATAGGCCGGAAGATTCATAGCGAATTTTACAGGGAAGTAATTGCTGTGTATAGAATAAAACAAGATAAATTAAATTCATGAAAAAATCACGAAGAATAGTCTATTGAAAAAGGCTAATAATGAAGTTATTTGATTGTTTACCTGAGAACTTATTTTCTATACTGTCTTCAAAAAATAAAGAAATTTATATAGAATCACTTTTTGTGCTCAGAAAAACCTTTAAACAGGAGATGGTTATAAAAAAGATAGATCTTATCTCTATGCTTATTGCCAGTCTTGATGAAAAAATACTCGAAATGGATTTTTCAGAAGAAGAGACAGAAGAAAATATATCAATAGATGAAAAAAAACTTAACAACCCTTCTGCAATTGCTCATTGTCTTCTGAGACGTTTAAAAGAAACAGGCTGGATTGATATAGAATACCAGATAGATTCATTTGATGAGAATATTACTCTTCCAGATTATTCCATTAAACTTATAAATCTGTTGTATTCTTTTACCGATTCTACTGCCAGAGAATATAATTCTTATGTCCACAGTACCTATTCTTCCCTCAGAACGGCGGAAGAAGAAAGGGATAAATTTATGTTTACCGCTCTTCTTACAGCTTATGAAAATACAATTAATTTAGTGGATGAATTAAAAACACTCCATAATAATATAAGGCGTTACCATCAGGAACTTAATGATTATGTAACAGTAAATGATATTTTAAAAGGCCATTTCGATGAATATAAAAATTTAATTATGGACAGAGTTTATCATCCTCTCAAAACGCTGGATTCAGTGCCAAGATTCAGGACACCGATAATAAAGATTTTATCTAAATGGCTGGATGATCAGTCTTTAAGGGACGAAATTCTGGAACAGGCAATGTTAAGAGGTAAATATAATACAAAAGAAGAAGCATCGGAAGATATTATTCAAAAGATCCAGAAAATCATAGAAATTTACGAAGCTATAGATAATATGCTCACAGAAATAGATAGAAAAAATTCTGCCTATACCAGGGCATCTATTGAAAAGATGAGATATTTCCTCAATGCAGACAGAAGTATAAAGGGCAAACTGGTGGGATTATTAACTTCTATAGCAAAGAATAACAGAAATAACAGTCAGAATATATTAGAGATTATGAAGGAATCCGTTAATATATTTAAACAGGAATATTTTGATGATAAATCTCTTTACATAAGACATTCCAGACATGACAGAGATGACACCAGACCTATGGAAATTCCTCCAGATACTTCAGCAGAACATAATCTGGATGCATTTATTGCCAGGATAAAGAGAAATTACAGTAATAAAAAAGTAATGGATTTTATCAGAAAATTTATGTCCGACAAAAATGTTATAACAACTGCCGACATCTCTCTTCCTGATGATGAAGCATTTATTTTGCTTCTTCTGGCAACTCTCAAGGGAAATGATAGAAATTCATTTTATAATATAGAATTTTTAGGAGATTATGTCAGTAAAAATAGTTACAGAGTGCCTGACATGAAATTTACAAAAAAGGTAAAATAATATATGATTGACGAATTGTATGAGAAACTTACAAATTCTGAAAAAGAAGAATTTAAAAGATTGTTAAATTTATTGCTCTGCCGTACTTTTATTATAAGAGACATTTACGACTTGAAAGAAGACAGGATGAAGATAAATCCTGATTATCGTTTTATAGAAAGAAATTTTTCCCTGTTTCTGGAATATCTCGGCTATTCAGGATGGGTAATGGAAAAAGACAATACCTATGGTGTAATATCATTGAATAACAGTTATGACTATAACAGAGTAAAACTGAACAGAATTACCACTCTTATATTATATATCCTGAGATTAATTTTCGAAGAAGAAAGAGAAAAAGTATTTCTCCGTAATGAAATTAAAACGACTACTGGAGAAGTTATTCGTAAAATGTTAAATATGGGGCTTATAAATAAAAAGCCTTCAGATAAGGACCTCATTGATTCTTTCAGACAACTTTCCAATCATAATATTACAGCTAAAATAGATGGTTCATGGGAAGATGGGAATACCGGATTGATTATATATCCATCTATATTATTTGTGTTAACAAATGAAAAAATAAGCAGAATATATGAAATGGCATGCATTGAAGAATCAGTGGAAGAAAATGATAATGATGTAACAGAATCAGAGAAAATCATCAGAGGTTGTGAAACAATATGAAAGTGTTGAAAAAACTGCTCCTAATAAACTGGCATAGCTTCTGGAATCAACTCATAGAGTTCGAAGGAATTAATTTTCTGACAGGTATAAATGCTTCCGGCAAATCAACTATTATAGATGCTATGCAACTTCTACTTCTTGGAGATACGGCAGGATATTTTTTTAATAAAGCAGCAAATGAAAAATCTACAAGAACACTGGAAGGATACCTTTATGGAGAAATAGGCGAAGATGGAGATACCGGGTTTAAATATTTAAGAGAAGGGAAAAGATTTACAAGTTATATAGTCTGCGAATTTCACGATGATGTAAAAAAATCAGATTTCACTTTAGGAATAGTTTTTGACTGTCATGAAGACAGGACAAAGGAGCATAAATTTTTTATTCTTGACAGTAAGATACCAGATAACAGATTTATATCAGTCAATATACCTATGTCACACAGGGAATTAAAAAATTTCCTGAGTAATAATTACAGAAAATCAAAATTTCTATTTGCAGGAACAAACAAAGAATATCAAAATAACCTGAAAGGTAAACTCGGCGGAATAAAAGACAAATATTTCAGCCTTTTCAAGAAAGCAGTATCATTCACTCCTATTATAGACATTGAAACCTTTATTACAGAATATATATGTGATGTAAAGAATTCTATTGATATAAGTATGATGCAGGATAATATCAGGGCCTATAAAAGGCTTGAAGCAGATGCAAATATAATGGAACAGCGTATTTCAGCTCTGGAGAAGATTGCATCTAAATATAATGCTTACTGTGAGGAAAACCAGAGGCTGAAAATTCAAACCTATATAATAAAAAGAGCAAAACACCAGGAATCAGTTGATATGCTTGAAAAACTGAAAGATGAATTCAGAAATAACAATGAACAAATTATCACTCTCACAAAAGTCCGGGAAGAACAGTCTCTCAGAATAAATGAACTCAGAGATAAAAGAGAAAAGCTTTTAGCAGACAGGATAAATTCAGATATTTACAGGAAAACAACAGAACTTGAAAAACAGAAAAAAGATATTGAGAAAGACCTTAGTAATCTGAAGAACAATCTGCACAGGACTCTGGGAAAGATGAAAGACTACGGTAATAACTGGAAAAAATGTGTAAATAAAATCTGTAAATCAGAAAACGGAGATAAAGATTACTATTCCCTGGCAGAACTTTATAAAGAAGATCTATCGAATCTATATGAACTGGCAGATAAAGCTCTGAAATATTCTGAAACTCTTTTACAGATAGATACAACTGTTTTCTGTAATATGGATAATAAGTTTTTTATGGATATTAGAAATACTCTGGAAGATTTTAAAAAAGAAGCCTCCCATATTGAACATTCCCTGGCAAAGATTTATCAAGATTTATATAAAAAAACTGCAGATTTACAGTCAGAAATTAATAATCTTAAGAAAGGTATCAAGCCCTATGACAGAAAACTTTCAGAACTCAGACAAATCATTTCAAAAGAACTGACAGAAAAATACGGCAGAACTATCAATGTATATATACTGGCAGATTTACTGGAAATAAAAAAAAATCAATGGAGAAATGCCATAGAAGCATATTTATATAAAGAGAAATTCTATTTATTTGTTGAACCTGAATATTTTAAAGATACTCTGACTATTTATTACAGGCTTACCGGAGATTTTCAAATAACAGGGCTCATAGATACAGAAAAGTTAAACTCTATTGATCCTGTTAGAGAGCCGGGAAGTCTGGCTGAAGAATTGATTTCAGAAAATAAATATACCACATTGTTTATCGACTATCTCACAGGAAGTCTCATAAAATGTAAAACCTCTAATGAAGTCAGACAGCATAAATCTTCTATAACAGAAAACTGTATATTATATCAGGATTATACCCTGAAGCAGTTAAAACCTGATGAATGGAAATATCCCTATATAGGGCGAAAATCCATAGAGGAACAGATCAGAGTCAGAGAAGATGAACTCTGTAAAAATAAAGAAAAACTACCGGAATATACTAAAACTATAGAGTGTTTCAAAAGTATCTATAAAATGGAAATTATAAATTTAAATGAAGTTGAAAATATCTTGAAAGTAATACAAGAAGCCTGCCTTATAACGGAATTTGAGAGAAAACTTCAATCTATATCAGGAGAAATTGAAGGAATTGATCTCACATGGTTAGAAAAAATCAATGAAAATATAACAGAAATAAAAGAAGAAATAGAGAAACTGGAGAAAAACGGGAAAGAAATAAGTGAAGAAACAGGAAAAATTAAAAATGCAAATAAAAACATAGATAATGAAAAAATTCCTGCAGAAATAAAAAAGATAGAAGAAAGTATATCTGTTATCAAGAATGATTTCTCCGGGGAATGGATAGAAAATACAGGAGAACCAAGATTTAAGAAAGAGCTGGAGGCGAGAAGCTCTGCTTCTGAAGTTCAAAGTAATTTTAATAGTGCTCTGGCAAGAACCATAAGTCAGATGGAAATTAAAAGAAACGATCTGGCACAGGCCCGCTCAGACTATAACAGAGATTATAAAATGTCTTATGATATCAATTTAACAAATAATAATATACCCTGTGATAAAGAACTCAAAGAAATAAAGGACATAAAACTGCCTGAATATAAAACACAGATTGAAGATGCAAAAGAAAAAGCCCTTGAACTTTTCAAAGAAGATTTTCTGGCAAAGATTAAATCAAATATTGATACCATTCAATTACAGATAGAGGAGTTAAACTCTGCTTTAAAAGAAAGCAGTTTCGGAAGTGACATCTATCGCTTTACTGTAAAACCCAGGCCTGAATACAGGAATTACTATAACATGATCACAGACGAAATGCTTCTGGAAGGTTTTCAGTTAAGTTCTCACATATTCCAGACAAAATATAAAGATTCTATTGATGAATTATTCAAACAGATAATAGATGTTAATATAGAATTAAATGCCGATGAGAGAGCAGAACTTGAAAGAAATATTAAGAAATTTACTGATTATAGGACTTACCTGAGTTTTGATCTTACAGTAAGAGATGCTGAAAACCGGGTTCAGCGTCTTTCAAAAACTCTGAATAAAAAGTCAGGAGGAGAAACTCAGACACCTTTTTATATTTCTGTCCTGGCATCTTTTGCACAGTTATACAGAATCAATGACAGAGGAGATACAGGGAACAGAATGCGTTTGATTATTTTTGACGAAGCCTTCAGTAAGATGGACAGTGAAAGAATACAGGAAAGTGTAAAACTCCTGAGGAGATTCAAACTTCAGGCAATATTATCTGCTCCTCCGGAAAAACTTCCCGATATAACACCACTGGTTGACAGGACTCTATGTGTAATAAAAGATAGAGACAGGGCATCTGTAAAGGTTTTTGACAAACAAATTGCCGGAGACAGCGAATATGAATTATAAAAATCTTATTCTCACCAGGCTCCTAAATAAATACGAAAAGAGTAAAACCTATCTGGATAAAAACAAATTAAATAGAAGAATATTGCTTAAACTCCGTTCTTCAGAATTTCCAGAATATGATATTGAAAATACGGAAATAAAGGAAAGTATTAATTTTGTCATAGATGAGCTTTACAGGAAAGGTTTTATTGAATATGAATGGTTAAAACATGAAGAGAATAATATTATTGATAAAGTATGGCTGTCAATGGACAGGATAGATGATATCTATAAAGATACAGATAGGATTCCTAAAAAAACTAAAGTAAATAATGCTATTACCATGTTAAGAGAAGCCAGTAGAAATCTATCAGAATTATGGATCAGGCGATTTCTTGAAGATATGGAACTTGCCATAGAATCGAAAAGAAGTATAACTCCCTTTTTACCTGAAGAACCGGATATGATAAAAGCTTTGTTTGATGCTCTCAGGGTAATTGATACTAAAGGTGATGAGGAATATCTTGAAAGAGTTTTCAGCATCAAATGTTTTAATGATTCAAAATTCTTTGAAAAGAATTTAAAGAAAAGGCTGATTGATATAATAAAAAAATATCTTTTAAGTGGAGAAGCAGAAGGATATCCCGATGAAGAAATACTGGCTCAGATTGGTATTGTAAAAGTGCCTGAACAGATTGATTTCTGCGGTGAAGTTACAGGAAATCTGGATGGACATTACCTGGATTTTTCTTTTTTCAATAAAGGAATTTCTATTAACTCCTGGACTGTTAGAGAACTGGCTAATATTGAGCTTAAATCCACAAATAGAGTATTATTTATAGAAAATAAAGCAAATTATATTGATTATATCTTTAAGAAAAGAGATAAAGGCGAACTGGTTATATTTCATGGAGGTTTTTACAGCCCTGTCAGGGGATTATTTTTTAAAAAAATTTATGAAGCATGTTATACAGAAAAAATTGAATTTTACCACTGGGGAGATATTGATGCAGGGGGATTCAAAATTTTCAACAGACTTAAACATAATATAATACCCGGATTAAAGCCTTATTTAATGGACAGGGAAGCATTTATCTCTAAAAAGTATTACTGGATGACTTTTGATGAAAAATACAGTAATATTTTGAAAGAAATGATGGGAAAAGAAGATTTTAAGGAATTTCATAATGTAATTGAACTTATGCTTAAAGAAAAAGCCAGACTGGAACAGGAAGCATTTTTATTGTGAAATTTTCTAATCTTAACAGATATATAATAATCATTTCAGAACATAGCCGGCGTGCCTGAAACAACCGCATATAAAATTCACGCTGTAGATCGTCTTTACATTTTTCCATAATAATGAGGTTATGAGTCCATCCAATTTCTGCAACCAGTGGTTGCAGTTTTATATTCGTGCTATAACAGAGATAAAAATTGCGCATATACCAGATATTACGGGAAGAAAATCCTTTAAATCCCGGAAAATCAGATTGTAAATCCTTTGCCAGTTGTTCTACTACAGATTTTCCCCATGATGCATGCTCCTGTTTTCCTACAATCATACGACCAATATCCCAGTAGAGAGTAATTAATTCTTTATTAACAGTTTTCAGAGCTTCATATTGCGCAGAAAGAATCCTCTCTTTTATATCATGGAGAAGTTCTTTATATTCTGACAGGTCAAGTGAATAGTCCATATAAAAATAATCACCTTTTTTTAAAAGATGGGAAGTAGTCTTATCTATAAACAAACCGTCCCTCAGTTATTATATCATAATTCATAGAAAATCTTTTCTCAATTTTCTGTCCCCAGGTGAAATCTCTTTAATTCTATATCTGGTCTTATAAGCACAGGTAAGATAAGCAAAATAGAATCTACCAGTTGCACATAAGGCATGGCATGGTAAGATCTTCTCCGTCCATAATATCTGCAAACACTTCCGAAAGAGGTTTATTCGGCGCATTTTTCTTCTCTCTTTTTAAGGCTTCCTCGTAATCTGCTATTATCCTGTCTTTTCTTTTGAGAAGATCTGTAAGAGATTCCGTATCAGTCCAGGTGTAAATCCTTCCGTCACTGTGTTCTTTTTCATATTTTACTGCTTCGGTGAAGAGTCCGTTATGAACCTCTGCTAATTTAACCCATTCGTATTTCCTCTGGAAGAAACAGAAGAAACAGCCGGAACGGCTCCGCCGTTTATTCTATATGACATCTGAGGCATAAGAGAGACAGACCAGCAGATCTTCTCTTTTTAAACCGGGATAAGCTTCTAAAAGTTCCTCAAAAGTCATTCCTTCCGAAAGCTTTCTCAAAATTATTTCTACAGTTATTCTCATTCCCTTTATGACAGGTTTGCCGGTCATTATATCGGGATCTGAAATTATTCTATCTCTGTAATCCATAAAAATCCCTTCCTGTTCTTCAGTAAGTCCTTTTAAGGAGGATATTTTTCTCAAAACCTCCTCTTGCTTTTCTCTTTTCTTCTTTCAAAGACAGCAATCTCCCGAAATTACATCCTTTCCTTTCGGCTATTGCTTCTATAACTTCCATTATATCGGCAAGTTCCTCGACACTTCTATTTTTATAATACTCATCAAGTTCTTCCTGAAGTTTCTTTTCCAGATACAGGAGAGCCTGTTCATCGGTAAGTATTTCTATATCGTATTTTGCACCGGACTTCTCTATTATTTCCGGTATTCTGTCTCTTACTATTTTATCATATTCTATCATGCTCTTATCTTTAACCTTTCTGTAAAATCAGCCTTCTTTAAAATAATTTATCACATGAGCCGGCAAATCTGTATCCAGCCTTTCTTTATAATATTTCATCAGATCTTCTTCCATCTGTCTCATTATCTTTTTTATATCCCTTTCATTCAATTGTTTCCACAGAACATTATTAAAGGCTATTTCTTCCAGATCTTTACAGTAATTCACAAGCCTTCTTCTTTCAAACTTTTCAAAGGGATTTATGAGAAGGGATTTTTTCATTTTACTTTTATCTGCAAGATAATCATAATTATTATAAGGTGATTTTTCTGTTTCTACTTTTATATGATTGTTGTAGAGATAAAGAAAAAAAGCCATATAGGAATTTAAAACACTGTCTATATTTGCAATTCCTTTTTTATTCACATGCATCAAAAAAGACCGTAAAAACACGATTTTAAAACTGAAGGTATAAACCCTCTGTTCAAGGAACTCGAAGAAATCTTCTTTTATTGTATCTATTCCTCTCTTTTTAAGACCAAGTTCCTGTCTTATATTTTCTATATTATCCTTTTTAAAGAAATATAATTTCCTCCCGTTAGAAACCTGCAGAACTTTATCAGGTTTTATTTTCCCCTTTTTTATATAATCCATTAATGTATAATCACCTACCCATAAATCTCTGGCAAGTTCTATAGATGAAATCATATCGCCGGTTTTCTGTTCGAATGTAAAAGGATCTATTTCTTCAATAGACTTTACCCACAGGTTCAAATCCAGATTCTGTATGAAATCCGGCTGGATTTTCATATTTTCCTTATCAGAACAGCAGATATAATCTCCAGGTCTGTAATGATTTAATCCGAATACTGCATGAACACTCCAGGAAGGGTCCATATTCATAAAATTATCCACGAAATCAACAACAAGAAGAGATTCTTTGCTGTAAGAAGGTTCTGTTTCTTCCAGCATAGATTTTATTCTTTCTACATCTGCAGAGACTTTATAGGCGGCACGTCTTTCAGCTACCATGAGAGAAGGAATATCCCTTCCATATTTCCTCACACCTCTTCCAATCTGTTGCATATAAAGAACTTTTGACATGGTAGGTCTTGCCATAAAAAGAACTGAAGTTACTGGAGAATCCCATCCTTCATTCAGGACAGAGCAGGAGGTAAGAACATTCACATTTCCATATTCGTAATCTTTCAGGACAGACTCTCTTTCCTTCCTGTTCATGCCGCCATGCACCGTCTTTACATTTATGTCGTTATCTCTGAAAAGTTCTGCCACTCTTTTTGCATGAGGAACGGAAACACAGAAAATAACGGTCTTTCTTCCCGTGCCCTGGATATAATTCATGTAGGTCTCAAGAATTATATTATCTCTGTCTTCTATAATGAGATTCTTTTCCAGATCTTTTT
This sequence comes from uncultured Synergistia bacterium, assembly GCA_964431735.1. Lineage (GTDB taxonomy): Bacteria > Vulcanimicrobiota > SpSt-956 > SpSt-956 > JAKJGF01 > CALARM01. Next base: position 9,806 of record CAYSLJ010000172.1, read on the forward strand.
TTGTGTAATCATATCTATTGACCCTGATTTTATCAAAACTCACATTTGTATTTACCCGAAGAGCCCTTATAGGAACAAGTTTTCCCTGTTCTATGGCAGTCTTGAGATCAAGACTGTGTGCAATTTTTCCGAAAATTTCTTCCAGATTCTGTCTGTCCATTCTGTCTGGTGTTGCAGTGAGGCCCAGAAGAAATTTCGGATCAAAATATTCTATAAGATATTTGTAAGTTCTTGCCGCTCCGTGATGGGCTTCATATGTTATTATATAACAATATATACAGGACTTCCTTTTGATAGTTAAATATAGTATTATGCAATTATAGAAAGAGGTGTTTACCGGTGGCATTACCAATAAATATTAATGACCTTCTAAACGGCCTTACTGTCGAATGGGAAAGAATTGAATTTAAAGAAGAATGGAACCCTGAAAGAACATTACATTCTATCTGTGCCTTTGCCAATGATATAAATAACTGGGGAGGAGGATACATTATAGTTGGAGTTAAAGAAAATAATGGATATCCAATTTTGCCTCCTGCCGGATTAGATCCTTACAAAATTGATAAAATTCAAAAAGAAGTGTTAAACCTTTGTAATCGCTTAAAACCTCATCATTTTCCTGTTATAGAACCTGTATTTTTTCAAGAAAAACATATTTTAATCATATGGGTACCAGGGGGGCAAAACCGGCCATATCAGTCGCCGGTATCACTGGGGAAACGCACCGATTATGCTTATTATATCAGGAGATTTTCAAATACTGTAAAGGCACAGTTTGAAGATGAAAAAGAACTGCTTTCTTTAGCAGGAACAATTCCATTTGATGACCGTATAAATCATAAAGCAGAACTTCTTAATTTGAATCTTGTTTTGATTCAAACTTTCTTAAAGGAAGTTGAAAGTGATTTGTATAAAACAGCCGCTCAGATGCCTTTTGAACAGCTATGCCGTCAGATGATGATTATAGATGGTACAAATGAATACCTCAAACCCAGGAATGCAGGCTTACTTTTCTTTAATGATTTACCACAAACATTTATTCCACTATCACAGATTGAAGTCGTAGAATTTGAAAAAACACCTGGTGATGATAGATTAAGTGAAAAGATTTTCCAGGGGCCAATACATCAACAAATCAGAGATGTTATGACCTATATAAAAAATACTGTTATTAAAGAATATATCCATAAACTTCCAGATCGTGCCGAAGCTGTGCGTTTCTTCAACTATCCCTATGTTGCTCTGGAAGAATCTATTGTAAATGCTATGTATCATCGCAGTTATGAAATCAGAGAACCAGTCGAAATACGTATTCATCCTGACAGGATCGAAGTTCTCAGTTATCCCGGCCCTGACCGTTCAATAAAACAATCAGATATAGAAAAAGGAACTATGATTGCCAGGAGATATCGTAACCGCAGAATTGGTGAATTTCTTAAAGAATTAAAACTTACAGAAGGAAGATGTACCGGGATCCCTAAAATAATAAACTCACTGAAAAATAACGGTTCTCCCCCACCAATATTTGAAACAGATGAGGGAAGAAGCTATTTTATCACAATATTACATATACACCCATTGGCTTATATTGAGGAAATAAAAGAGAAACCAATAATTAATGATATAAATGAATATTTAGATAAAAAATCTCTATCTATTCTGGAAATATGTATAGAACCAAAGAAAAGAACAGAAATATTGGGTTTTTTAGGAGTTACAAATCAAACAAAAAATTTTAAAACACATATTTTACCCCTGATTGAAGCCGGATATTTGAGACAGACCATAATAGATAAGCCTAATAGTAAGAAGCAGAAATATCAAACATCTGAAAAAGGTTCACGAGTAATTGGATTATCAAAGAAACAACTGAAAAGTAACCAGGAAGGTAACTAAGAAGGTAACTAAGATATAGTCTACCAGTTACACATAAGGCATGGCATGGTAAGATCTTCTTCATCCATAATATCTGCAAACACTTCAGGAAGAGGTTTATTCGGTGCATTTTTCTTCTCTCTTTTCAGGGCTTCCTCATAATCTGCTATTATCCTGTCTTTTCTTTTAAGAAGATCTGTAAGAGATTCCGTATCAGTCCATGTATAAATCCTTCCGTCACTGTGTTCTTTTTCATATTTTACTGCGTCGGTGAAGAGTCCGTTATGAACCTCTGCTAATTTAACCCATTCGTATTTCCTCTGGAAGAAACAGAAGAAACAGCCGGAACGGCTCCGCCATCTGTAATAATCGGGAAGGCCTATGCCGCTTTCTTCCAGGAGACGATAGATATCTGCTTTTACAAGACCTCTTTCTTTAAAAGGGAATACCGGCTTTATATTTGGTTTTGTAGATACATATCCTTCTCTGTCTTCATCAGCACGAATTCCGACATAGCTTATTGCCTCATCATCACCTATAAATTTCTCAAGAGGCTCTATTTTTAATTTTCTGGTGCACCACCTTGTTCTGGGAGACGGGAGATAACCTCCGTACATATCTAACCAGAAATCAAACCCCTTTTCAGAACTCAGATAGTTAATCTTCAATCCGAATCTTGCTTTTATTCTTTCGAGGTAGTCATAAGTTTCAGGCAATTCTTTCTGAGTATCACAGAAGAAATATTCCATATGAGGGATCTCTTTATGTAAGAGTACAGCGAGGGCAGTGCTGTCTTTTCCGCCTGACAGACCCATTATATGACGGACTTTTTTCTTACTCATTATTTTTCTCCTTTATTATTAAGGTCTAAAACTTTTTCTGTCAGCATAGCAACCAGAGCCTGCTGTAATTGCTTATTTCCCCCGGATTTATGAAGAATTTCCTCAATAATTTCATCTGCCTCTTTCCTGCATTTCTCTTCAATCCATACCATTTGATTTACTTCTGTTCCATCCGGTCTTGTCAGGGTAATTCTCCTTACATCAAAACCCTCTCCGGGAGAATGATTTGTCTGTAAAGCTTCCAGGTTTATGAATTTCCTGGAAAGATGGGCCAGGTTATTTTCAAACCCCAGAAGATCGCCATCACCCCAGGAAGAAGCCGGTTTGTCTGAAATTACCATAATGAGACTTTCAAGCCAGGAAGATTCCTCCTGATTATCATCCATAGCGGCAAAAACCAGTCTTGTTAAATGTCTTTCCACACATTTATTCTGAAGGATTCTGGCTCTCATAGGAAGTCTTTTCTTGAGTTCACTCCCTTCTATACTGAAAGCTTCAATGGTCTCGTTTAACCACCTGAAGTGTTACGAACATTTTAACAGAACACCTCATGAACACCTTCATACCCATTGTAGAATATGGTATAATATAATATATGGATAATAAAAAAAACAATAAACAACCAATAGACCATAATATTCACGATAAAACCCTGAAGGAACTTTTTACAAGACCTGAGATAGTCAGAGATTTCCTTGTAGGATTTGTCGATGAACAGGAATTTGTAAAAGATACTGATCTGAGCAGTATTCATGCTCCTAATAAGAGCTATATTACAGAACTATTTCAGGAAAGAGAAAATGATGTAGTTCTGGAGATAACATTGAAGAATGGAGACTGTGCTTATCTTTTAATCTTTTTTGAGTTCCAATCGTCTCCGGACAGATTTATAACTTTGAGAATATTAACGTATATTCTTTTGCTATATCAGGAATTAATCACACATAAGGAGATAAAAGGTGATGACCTGCTGCCTCCTGTGTTTCCAGTCCTGATATATACAGATAAAGATAATCTCACAGCACCAATACATATAGAAGATTTGATAGCTCAACCATATAAGCGGTTAATGAAGTATTTACCGAAATTTGAAATATTCAAATTGACCTTTAAAGAACTTCAGGATGAGGCAGATAAACTGGATGGATTGATTGAGAATGAGAATCTGCTGGCAGCAATCCTGTCTTTCCTTATAGCCAGAGATGAAATAGAAGGTCAGAAGAGGGCAAAACTGTTACAGGATACGATAAATAAGAATCCTGATATAGCTATGAGAAAATTCATTGGTTTCTGGTTCAAGGGTTATTCAAATTATAAGAAATGGAATATAAAAATAGATATTAATGAAGGAGGGATAGCTATGATTGATACTGTATTTAAACAGGTTATGGAGAAGGGTATTGAGAAAGGCAGGGTTGAAGGTAAAGCCGAGGGTAAAGCCGAGGGTAAAGCCGAGGGTGAACTGAATAAAAGTAGAAATATTGCGAGAAATTTATTAAAAATGAATATGTCACTGGAACAAATTGCACAGGCTACTGAGCTTTCTATTGAAGAAATTCAGACTTTGACAACTGAAAGTTAATAAGCAGGAGGATTTAAATCTTTACCAGAGAATTATAAATTCTCTACCAGTTGCACATAAGGCATGGCATGGTAAGGTCTTCCCCATCCATTATATCTGCAAACACTTCAGAAAGAGGTTTATTCGGGGCATTTTTCTTCTCTCTTTTCAGGGCTTCCTCATAATCTGCTATTATCCTGTCTTTTCTTTTAAGAAGATCTGTAAGAGATTCCGTATCAGTCCATGTATAAATCCTTCCGTCACTGTGTTCTTTTTCATATTTTACTGCGTCGGTGAAGAGTCCGTTATGAACCTCTGCTAATTTAACCCATTCGTATTTCCTCT
>CAYSLJ010000173.1:0-14407 GCA_964431735.1 uncultured Synergistia bacterium
AAACGTCTAAAAAACCAGTTTGTCACGCAACAGGATCATATATTTTCCGGAAGAGCCCGGCCAGGAACAGGTTTTAATATGGGTAATAACTTATTTGGAGCGGTACTAAGGTTCCAGTTCAGAAAGTGCTACAGTCTTCCTCATTTTTCTGGATTCCTGCCTGAGCTCTGATGTTGACCCGAAGGAAACCCTTGCCTGATATTTACTGAATCTGGCATCTTTACTCTTTTCCTGACTCAGCCTGTTTATATCTTCCAGTTCCCTGCTTATTAGTTCTGTACTTCTTTTCAAGGTCTCTCTTTTTTGATTGCCTGCTATGGTATTATATCTCTGCAGTTTTTCCGAATAATCCTTCAGAATCTTTATACCTGTTGCATCATGTCCTTTTCTTCCCTGTTCGGCAGCTTTTTGTATATAAAATTCATCTGAAACTTCACTCTCGAAATTCTCTACAATATCTTCTTTTTTCTCTGTTACATGAAGCTTTTCATTATATATTCTTATTCTCTTTTTCCCATCTGTACCGGTATATTCTACCTGGGTCTGAACAGTTAAATCTTCATTTGCCTTCAAATCTTCTGTTACATTCAGTGCCACGCACATTTTTCTGTCAGGATTTACATACCCGACCTTTGCGTCAAGAGACATTTTTTCTCTATAAAAGTGGACATCACCGCTTGCATCTCTGAGAGCCATACTTGGAGGAACAAATATTCTTACTTTTACATTCTTTCCTATGAAATCTGCCTGAGACAGAGCATTAAAGGTCGTTGAAAGCTCTTTTTTGTCTACAAGATATATATCTCCTCCTGTAAGACGGGCCATATCACCTATAGTTTCCAGTTCAAGTGACGAATATTCGGAAGTTACCACACCTACAATCTCAACCATTACACCTGCATCTCTGCATCTCTGACCAAAGTCCCTGTAAAAATCTCCTCTTCTTCCTACGGGAGAATAGCTTATAAGTGAACCTAATCCAACATTGGCAAGGCCATCTGTAAGTAAAATTATACGGCCCCCTCCCTGAAGAAGAGAGAAAGCAGAAAACACTGCCGGCCCCAGGGCTGTTCTGGATATTGCCGTAAGGCTGGAAATTAACTTTATCCACCGTTCGTAACTATCCTTCACTGTTTCAAATTTAAAGTGAAGATTTTGAAGAATCTGAAAGATGTTGTTTTCATCATAGAGGTTGTTTTCACCGAGTTTTATACATTCATTGCCATCAGCATTATAAAGGCTCACCCAGTCTGTAAATGTTATAAGAGCAAAAGTACTGTCAGGAGAATTTACAGAAATATCTTTAAGTGTTTCAATAAGACTTTTTTTAACACATTCCAGACTGTCGCCATCCATAGAACCTGATATGTCTATACATGCAACTATTCTATCTTTTACCGCCATGTTTTTCTGTATCTCATCAAGATATTCTATAACACCTTTTTCTATTGCTTTAATAGAATTAAACTGTAATTCATCTATTTTATTCAGGTTATTACAGAACTGGCAGATAAAATGAAGACCTAAAGGAGGATTATCTTTAATAACAGAGGGATCTGTAACTGCTGCTCCGCAGGAATGACATAGTACAGGCTTTCCGGTTAATTCTGGAACTTTACTCTGTAATTCGCCGAATGCCAGTTGTGCTATTATTGAAGCATCGAGATTATCTTTTTTACTGGAAACATACCTGTTTGAAAACCTCATAAGTATTGGCTCCTTTTGAAAATTTTTATAAAAATCGTGAAATGTAACGCCCGATGCATTACGGGAGGTTTATCAATATATTTTAATTTTAACACAAAGTGAATTAATAATAAAGGAATAAATCTTATCTTCTCGAATTTTATGTTTAATTAAATTATTTAGATAAACTGCCTCTACTTAAATTTTATCTAAAGCCTTATCTTACGTCAGTAAAAATGAAAATTCCTATACTGTTAAATTAAAGAAAGATGGAAACCTGTTATGAAAAATGAAAACACAGCCAAAACCTCTTTTCTTTCAGGAGAAGACTGGGAAATTATATATGAACATGGAGGCTCTGAAATAGATAAAGTAAGAGATGTATTTATGAAAATATTTGATGACAGAGCCAGAGCTGATTTAGAGGAACCACTTGAAGATACCATAGGAGAATTACTCACAACACTTCCTGAAGAAGAAAGGAATAAAATATACAGACTTTTCGGTAAAGCTATATGGAATTGTAAGAAAAAAGGATATCTTGAACATATAAAACTTAAATAAGTCTCTATATTTTTGCAGATTTTAAAAACCTGTAAACAATAATCCAGGAATGAAATCAAAATAACGGTTGCAAATGAGGGTTATAGTTTATAGATACCGGGTTAAGAAGTTTTAAAACCCAATACCCATAACCCTTAACCTGTTTAACTATAAAGTCAGTAAAAACAGGGGATTTATGAAAAAGTGCAAAAGTATATAGTCTATAATTGAGTTAAAAAATGACAGGTAAATTTATAGTGGATAAAAAAGAAATGCAGGATTACAAGAAAAAAAAACTCCGGAAAATTGTTAGAACAATTAGTATTCTCGCGTCACGATATAAACTGTAAATATGATGTAATTATTTCCTGACAACTCCTTAGTACCGCAACAGGTAAATTGGTACCAAAAAAATATGGCACTCACTCCTGTCCCTGGCCGGGCTCTGGAGGAAAAGATATGCCGTATTAAAAGAGAGTTATAAATTATATAGATGCAAAATATTAAACGTCTAAAAAAACAGTTTGTCACGCAACAGGATCATATATTTTCCGGAAGAGTCCGTTCAGGGACAGGTTTTAGAAATGGATACTGACTTATCTGGAGCGGTAATTAGTGAGTAGTAACCGGCGAGTAATGAAAGGAGAGTAATTATGAATATTCTATCCAGAGATATTATAAAAAAATTAGAAATTATAAAAGAGGCTGATATTATAGTTGGCATAACTGATCTTCATGACGATACATCTATTGCAAGGGTAATTAAAGCTGTAAGCTTCGGCCTGGCCAAATATTTTCCCGAGCAGAAAGCTCTGATAATCAAATCAGGAGGAAAAGATGACGAACTGTTCAGGAATCTTGATATATATGAAGAGAGGGAATTAAATTTTATTTATACATCTTTTATACCTGTTCATAGATTGATTATAGAGCAACCTGTGGAGAGAAGTAATTTTCTGAAAGGACTGTTTTATGCTTCAGATATGTTAAATGCATCTGCCTGCGTGGTTTTAAGAGGAGATCTTCAGAGTATTAACCCGGAATGGATAGAAGGCCTTGTTGCTCCTGTAATCAAAGGAGACTATGATTATATTTCTCCCGTTTATGTAATTCATCAGAATGACGGATTAATAAACAATAATTTCGTTTATCCTCTTATAAGGTCTCTCTTTGGTACAGACATTCGTTATCCCGGCACAGGTGATTATGCCATGTCTGTAGATCTGGCAAGAAGTTTTCTGGAAAAAGAACTGTGGGATATGGATATAGACATATGGGTAGCAACTGCTGCTGCAGGAGAAGGTTTTGAAACAGGACAGGTCTTTCTTGGTAGTAAACTTATAGATAAGTTTGATACAATCCAGGATATGAAGCAGAAATTTATAAAAACCTCTGAAACACTGTTTCATTTAATGAAACTATACAAAGAAATATGGACAAACTGTGAAGAAGAAAAACATCTTACTGATTTCGGATATCATTATAAAATTTCTCCGCCTCCTGTCTCTTTAAATAAGAATGAAATTATATCAGAAGGAGAAGAATCATTTAAAGAATACAAAAATTCAATAAAAAAGGTTCTTTCTAAAGATACCTTTAATAAAATTGAGCACATATTCTCCTCTCCAGGAGGAGCCTCTTCATTTCCAGTAGAATTATGGGTAAAAATTCTCTTCGAATATGCTTCTTACATATCTCTCCATGGTAGAGAGCTATCAAAATCTATTGTGCCATTGTTTTTCTTACGTATTTCTTCTTTAATAGAGGATGGAGAAATCAGTCCTGACGAGTTACAGAAACGTCTCAATTCCGAATACAATCTATTTATAAATACAAAAAGTTCTCTTAATACCGAAACAGATAAAAAAATATCAAAAAAACTATAAATAGTGAGTAGTGAAATAAAATCCACTCACTACTCATAAGCATCGCAACAGGTAAATTGGTATCAAAAAAAATATGGCACTCACTCCTGTCCCTGGCCGGGCTCTGGAGGAAAAGATATGCCGTATTAAAAGAGAGTTATAAATTATATAGATGCAAAATATTAAACGTCTAAAAAAACAGTTTGTCACGTAACAGGATCATATCTTTTCCGGAAGAGTCCGGCCAGGGACAGGTTTTAATATGGGTAATAACTTATTTGGAGCGGTACTTAGGGTCTGTAAAAAAATAACTCCATAATATTTACAGTCTATATCGTAACGCATAACGCGTGACGCGAGGATAATAACCGTTCTGACAATTTGCAAGGGTTATTTCTTTACAGTCTCTTATCTGGAGCGGTAATTACTGGTGCCATCGGTAAACATGGCACCAGTTAAACATTTTTGTATTTTGATAAAAGTTTCACGTGAAACATTCATATCAGAAAGTGACAGGTAATGATAAAAAGAATTCGTCAGACTTTATTAATAAAACCTTCATGTATAAAGCCGTCACAGGATAATTTAGAGGTCATTGGTGTATTCAATCCGGGAGCAATAAGGGTAAAAAACAACATATATCTTCTTCTGAGGGTTGCAGAAAGGCCTGCAGAAAAAAGAAAAGGCTTTTTCCCTTCTCCCAGGGCAGAGAAGGGTATAATAAAAACAGACTGGTTTAAAATACCGGAAAATGGCACAGAAGATATAAGATGTTATACCATACCAGATAAAACAATGAGGCTTACCTTTATATCTCATTTGAGACTTGCAATGCTTGACTCTTCCGGTTTTACAGTAATGGAAATAGCTGAGAAGCCATCTATTTTCCCTGAAGAATATTACGAAGCATTCGGTCTCGAAGATCCCAGAATAACAGAGATAGAAGGTATTTATTATATTACCTGTGTGGCATGTTCAGAGTCGCTCGGAGTATGTACGACACTTATAAAAACAGAAAATTTTTGTAATTTTGAAAGAATGGGAGTTATATTTCCTGCAGAAAATAAAGATGTTGTTCTTCTGCCTGAAAAAATCAAAAATTCTTATGTAGCCTACCACAGACCGGCAGGAGAACATCTTCTGGGAAATCTTACGATGCAGATTTCCTATTCTCCCGATCTGATACACTGGGGAAAACATAATATTCTCCTGAGTACAAGAAAAGGCTTCTGGGATGATTATAAGCTCGGTGCAGGTCCGCCTCCGGTAAAAACAAAACATGGATGGCTTACAGTATATCACGGTGTTTACAGACAAAAAGGAGAGACAATAGGAACTTACTGTGCAGGAGCGGCACTTTTTGATATGAATGACCCGGGAAAACTGATAGGCAGAACGAAGGAACCGATTATAATACCGGAAGAACCATGTGAGAAAAAAGGGTTTGTTCCTGATGTAATATTTCCTGCAGGAGCAGTAATGGATGAAGATGGCAGGCATATTATTCTTTACAGCGGAGCATCTGATACTTATGTAACAGCAACAAAATTATCTCTGGAAGATATAATAAAGCAGTTGTAAGTGAAAGAACTGGCATAACATAGCACAATCATTTTGAAGTCTTTTCGTTAAAATCTCAAATTCCCAGTTTATTCAATACTCTTATAATTTCATCTTTTAAAAAAGGTTTTTTCAGACCTGCAGAGAAACCGAATTTTTCAGGCTCTGCCATAACGGGATCATCGGAATAACCGCTTATGGCCACTGCTTTAAATGATGGTCTTACAATGAGAAGGTTTTTTATTACTTCTTTACCTCCCATATCACCGGGAATGGTCATATCAAGGAATGCAGTAGAGAAAGGCTCAAATTTTTCTGCTTCAATAAAAGCGGAAAATGCTTCCCTTGAATTTGCTGTCAGTACAGCTGAATAACCAATTCTCTTTAATATTCTTTCCAGGATTTTCCTGAGATCTTCATCGTCATCCATGATAAGAACATTACCTTTACCGGAACATTCTACATGTTTTACTTCACTCTCATCTATAATACTCTCTTTAATACCATCTTTTGATGCAGGGAGATAAATATTAACAACAGTACCTTTCCCTTTTTCTGACTCAACATCAATAAAACCATCGTGTCTGGTGATGATGGAATATACAATAGAAAGGCCAATTCCACTGCCATTTTGTTTTGTTGTAAAAAATGGATCAAAAATATTCTTAATTAATCCTTCTGGTATACCGGTGCCTTTATCCATTACGGAAATTTTCACATATTTTTCTTTTCCATTGGCCATGTGAATAACCGGAAGATATTGAACATTTTCAGCACTGACACATATTACACCTCCCGCCGGCATGGACTGAACTGCATTCATTACTACATTATTAACAGCCTGACCTATCTGGTTACTATCAAAATCACATAACCATAAATCCTCATCTATATTAAATGTACATTTCAGATTTGAACCGGTAAGGGCAAATTTAACAGTATCTTTTATAACAGGTGTAAGTTTATCAGTCTTTTTAAGTGGAGAACCTCCTTTGGCAAAGGTAAGAAGCTGTTGAGTAAGAGATTTTGCTTTCTCATATAAATTGAAGGCAGAAGAAAGAGATAAGTATGCTTCATTATCTTTACAGGCATCCCTGGCAAGTTCAATATAGCCAAAAATTCCTCCCAGAAGATTATTAAAATCATGGGCTATACCTCCTGCAAGAAATCCAAGAGAATCAAGCTTCTGAACCCTCTGAATATGGTCCATCATGATCTTTCTTTCCGTCATATCACGAAAAACAAGAACAACACCTGTAATCTGACCGTTTCTGTCTTTTATCGGTGCAGCGCTATCGGCAATTATAAATTTCCTTCCATCCCTGGATATAAGCATGGTATGATTTACCAGTTCTACAATATCTCCACTGTCCAGTACCTTATGAACAGGATTTTCACATACTTCTCCTGTCATCTCATTGACAATATGAAAAACAGTAGAAAATTCTTTCCCTTCTGCTTCTTCCAGAGTCCACCCTGTAAGTTTTTCAGCAATACCGTTCATAATGGTAATTTTCCCAGAAATATCTGTGGCAATAACACCATCGCCTATGCTTTTAAGGGTGACAGCAAGGCGTTCCTTCTCGGTGGCGAGCATATGTTCAGCTTTTTTTCTTTCACTTATATCTCTCAAAATAGTAGAAAAGTATGCCACTGTTCCATCAGATGATTTATGGGCAGTAATAACCTGTGAAACAGGTATTTCTCTACCATCCTGTGATAAAACAGCTGTTTCTCCGTGCCAGAAACCATCTTTTATTGCAGAATGAACTCCTGTATTCATAATCATATCAAAAGCCCAGTCAGGATGAGCATATTGTACAGAAACAGAATTTTTCAAAAGCTCCTTTCCTGCCCTGTTCATATAAAGTATTGTACCATCAGGTTGTGCAGTTGAAATAAGATCACTGGTAGATTCGATAATAGAAAGTAATCTGTTTATTTCTCCTTCTCTTATTTTTCTTTCCGTAATATCACGAAGAATAGCACAGTTATATTCTCTGCCGCAAAATTCCAGATAATTTACAGATACTTCTACAGGAAAAACTGTTCCATCTTTTCTTTTATTAACGCTTTCATACATAAAAGATTTTTTTTCTCTTATTTCCTGCATATGAGATATCCACCACTGTTCAGTATATCCGGGTCTTATATCACAGATACCCATAGACATAAGTTCTTCTCTTGAATAGTTGAGATATTTACAGGCAGCATGGTTTACATATACAAATTTACTTTCCGAGTCAACCAGATATACAGCGTCTCTTGCATTATCCATGGCAAACTGTGTGAATACCAGAGCATCTTCTGCTTCTTTCCTTTTTGTTATATCAATAATGGTTCCTTCTATAACATTTCTATCACGATTAACTCTGGCTGAAAATTCTGCCCAGAATTTTTTATCTGTAAGTCTATTTCTGAATTGAGTTACATAACTTTCTATATAACCTTTTTCCTTTAATATATTCTTTACTTCTTCTCTCCGGGCAGGAACTGCATAAAACTGAAGTACATCCTGGTTTATAGCTTCCTCTACAGAAGTAAAGCCTGCCATCTGACAGTATGTTTTATTACAGGCTATTATTGTTGCTTCTTCCATAGAGGTTTCAAAGAGTCCTACACTGGCATAATGATAAAGATTCCTGTATTTTTCCTCACTATCTCTGAGACGTTCTTCTGCTTTCTTTCTTTCAAGGACATTAATTATAAGAGGTGCCATAAATTCCAGTAAATGAACTGCTTCATCAGGCCATTTCGTATGTTCTTTTTCATAAAACCCCATAGCGCCGTAAAGTTTCCCTCTAAAAATCAGAGGCATGAAAAGAATGGAAGTAAAATCTGTTCCGGGCCATTTATTCAGTTCAGATGGTGATGATATAAAAAGTGTTTCAAAATTTTTCCATTTCTCAAAATAATCGGAAAAAAAATCTGTAGAAATATTCAAAGAAAGAGAGGGATTATGTTCCCCGTAAAACCATTCATAACTGCCTGTTACAGTCTTTAAATCTTCTGAAAATAAAAAAACTGATGCCTTTATAGCACCGACAAAAAGGGCACTATTGCAAAGAACATCAACAATTCCTCTTTCTATCTCCTCAAATGGTAGATTTATAAAGTTTATTGGTACAGGTAATATCATAATACGTTTATTATATCATACTGTTTTTCATGGAGCAAATAATTTCACTTCATAACGAAAATTATTATAAATATAGTATTTAAATAGTCATGATATACAATCTACAACAGGAGAAAAAGCTTTACAAGACAGGGAAATTAACTATAAAAAATTTCTCCCTTTTATTTCATACGGAAGAAGGTAAAATATTAAATTATTTACTGACCTGAGCATAAGCATGTAATAACAGTCTTCCTCCCGTCACGCGTGACGCGAGGATACTAATCGTTCTAACAATTTGCCGGAGTTATTTTTCTTACAGTCCTTAAAGATTTATCTTTCCATCATCTTTTCCAGTATTTCTTCCACATTTTTTCTTATTTTAGCAAGTTCTTCTCCGGTAGCGGATTCAAACCTCATTACAATAACAGGCTGTGTATTTGAGGCTCTCACAAGGGCCCATCCTTCAGGAAAAATTACCCTTGCACCGTCTATATCTACAACTTCATATTTTTCTTTGAAATAATGTACCACTTTTTTTACAATTTCAAATTTTATCTCATCAGAACAGGGAAATCTTATTTCAGGAGTATTTACAGTTGCCGGAATATCTGAAAGTAATTCAGAAAGAGATTTACCTGATTTTGAAAGTATTTCCAGAACCCTTCCTCCTGAATATACGGCATCGTCAAAGCCGAAATATCTGTGGGCAAAAAATATGTGGCCACTCATCTCCCCTGCCAGGAGTGCTCCTTCTTCTGCAAGTTTCTTTTTTATAAGGGAATGACCGACCTTCCACATAATGGCACGTCCACCGTGACGTTCTATGTCATCAAAGAGGGTCTGAGAACATTTAACTTCAGAAATAAAAGAGGCACCGGGATGTTCCTTTAAAATTTCTCTGGCAAAAAGAATCATTAACTGATCACCCCAGATGATTTTCCCTCTGTCATTTATTACGCCAATCCTGTCTGCATCTCCGTCAAAGGCAATACCCAGATCTGCCCCTTCTTCTCTGACTCTTTCCGTCAGATCGTTCATATAATCCTCTACAGTAGGATCAGGATGGTGATGGGGGAAATGCCCGTCAGGGTTACAGTAAAGTTCTATTACTTCCATTCCCATTTTTCTGTATATATCAGGTGCAAAAAGTCCGCCTGTGCCGTTTCCTGCATCTATAACTACTTTAACAGTTCTGCCGCCACTTTTAAGCCTGGAAAAAACTTCTTCCTTATAAATTTCTTTCAGGTCCATTTCCCTGACTGACCCGGTTCCTGAAACAAAAGATTCGTCTTCCATTATTTTTCTCAATGCCTGTATTTCTTTACCGTAAATGGTACTTTTTCCAAGGCATATTTTAAATCCGTTATTATCGGGAGGATTATGACTCCCTGTTATCATAACTCCTCCTTCGGAAGAAAGATGAAAAAGAGAAAAATAAAGAAGAGGGGTATGACATAGCCCTATATCTATGACATTTACACCTGAAGCCAGAATACCTGCAAGGAGCCACTCGTGGAGAGACGGAGAAGTCAGACGGCAATCTCTGCCAAGTGTTATTTCTCTGACTCCATGATGATTATAATAGGTTCCCAGGGCTTTACCCAGATTTACAATGAGATCTTTTGAAAAATCTTCTTTAACAACGCCGCGAATATCATATTCTCTGAATATATATGGATTTACTTTCAAAAATGTCACTCCTTAATTTACATAAGTATATTTTACAACTCAGGATCAGTCAGGAAATAACTACATCTTGGTACCGCTCCAGATAAAACAGTTTATATCGTAACGCGTAACGCGTAACGCGTGACGCGAGGAAAGAGACTATTAATTAAATTCTATTCCTTATTACCGCTCCAGATAAGTTCATACCCATTTCTAAAACCTGTCCCTGACCGGACTCTTCCGGAAAAGATATGATCCTGTTGTGTGGCAAACTGGTTTTACAGACTTTTAATATTTTGCGTCTATATCGTGACGGGTAACGCGTAACGCGTGACGCGAGGATGATAACCGTTCTAACAATTTGCCAGGGTTATTTTCTTACAGTCCCTTATTAAATATAATATTTATTGAAATTATTCTTTTATAGAAGTGAAAAATCCTTTATAAAATTCCTGAATAAATTATTTAGATAAACTGCTTCTACTTAATTTTTATTTAAAGCTTTATTTTATACCATTAAAAATGAAAATTCCTATGCCTTAAATTTATGGATAAGTTATAAAACTAACTATAAATGAAATTTCCTGGAGATTCAAATTATAAAGGACTTTATATCTTTAAGTCGAATTTATAAATTCTAATTAAGGGAAATCCAGAAAAAGAAAATCAGGTGATAGAAGTGTCTTTTCTTTCCTTATATCGAAAATGGCGTTCTCAGAATTTTGACGAAATCATAGGTCAGGTTCATGTTACAAAAACCATAAAAAATGCTATTGAACATGAGAGAATAACTCATGCCTATTTGTTCTGCGGTCCGAGAGGTACAGGGAAAACCAGTACTGCACGAATACTTGCGAAAGCACTTAACTGTGAAAAAGGGCCTGATCCGGAGCCATGTAACAGATGTGAAACATGTATGCAGATTTCTGACGGTTCGGCTCTTGATGTAATAGAAATAGATGCCGCTTCAAACAGAGGTATAAATGAAATAAGGGAACTGAGAGAAAAAGTTAAATATGCACCTACAAAAGGGAGATATAAAGTATATATAGTTGACGAAGTCCATATGTTAACAAAAGAAGCCTTCAATGCACTTCTTAAAACACTGGAAGAACCTCCCAAACATGTTATCTTTGTCCTTGCCACAACGGAACCTCATAAACTGTTACCGACTATATTATCCCGGTGTCAGCGTTTTGATTTCAGAAGGATTTCCATTAATGATACGATAAAACATCTCAGGGATATTTCAGCAAAAGAAAATTTAAAGATAGAAGAGTCAGTATTGAATTTAATAGCAGGAAGTTCCGAAGGTTCTCTTCGTGATGCTCTGAGTATGCTGGATCAGGTTATATCTTTCTGTGGCAGAAATATAAAACTATTGGATGCAGAAATAGTTCTCGGCAATTTAAGTGAAAAGATTTTACTGGAGCTTGCAGACTGTGTAATAAAACAGGATGGAGGAACCATTCTTACATTGACAAGAACTTTAATAGAAGAAGGCAAGGATATAAACCAGATAATAAAAGAATTTATAAAATATTTCAGAGATCTTCTTGTAATTAAAATATGTCCTTCCCAGAAGGGACTTGTAGATAGAATACCGGATTCCGTAAAGAAAATGGAGAATCAGGCAAAAAATACAACTGTTCCGAGAATAATGAATATGCTGAAACTGCTTACAGATTTGAAATATCAGTTAACATGGGATACTCAGTGGCATATACAGACTGAGATAACATTTCTCCGTATGTGCCACAGACCTGCAGACAGGTCTCCTGACGTTACTGAAGAAAGACTGGCAGAGCTGGAAGAAAAAATCAAAAGATTGCCTGAAATTATACATACAAATCAGGTTCTACCGGAAACAGGCAGAGAACTTCCCGAAAAGCTCGAAACACGGGTAAAAAAACAGGTTCTGTCTGTTCCTGACAGGAAAATTCCTGAAGAGGCACCGGAAAAACGTATTATAGTAGAACCATACGCACCACCTGTTCCCGTTGATGTTCTGCCTGTTACGGAATCATACAAAGAAACTGTTCCGCCTGAAGAACCACTGAAACAGGAAGAAGAAATAAGCCCTTTCCCGCCGGGAACTGATGAAGAGATATTTGCAGAGGCTATGGAAGAGGAAATCCCGGATATACCGGCACCGGTTATAGAGGAAAAGACACAGAAAGATATGGATTTTCATATGATAAAAAAACGGTGGGATGATTTCCTTTACAGGTTTAAAGGGGAAAATATTCCTATATACCAGCCTCTTATTCAGGGAGAATTAACTGAACTGAAAGGTAATATATTAACCCTGTCTTTCACTCATTCTTTTTACAGAGATCGCATAGAAGACAATAAAAACAAGATAGAAAGTTCCCTGGAACGATTCTTCGGAAAAGAAATTTTATTAAAAACTAAACTGATAGAAAAAAAAGTTCAGGAAATAAGCCTTTTTGGAGAAGAAAACAATGTTCCTAAAAAACAACCTGGAAAAAGAGAAACTGAAGGGCCTACTATAGACGAAGTGACAAAATTATTTGAAGGAGAAATAATTATATAACAGTGATCGGTGATCAGTGATCAGTGATCAGTGATTTATGAGGAGGAAAAAATTATGATGAACCCCAAAAAAATGATGAATCAGATCAAAAAAATGCAGGATGATATGATGAAAATCCAGGATCAGCTTGCTACGGAACTGGTAGAAGAATCTGCAGGAGGCGGTATGGTAAAAGCGACTGTAACAGGACAGTTAAAAGTGCACAGTATGAAAATAGATCCCTCTGTAGTAGATCCTGAAGATATGGGAATGCTTGAAGATCTGGTAGTAGTTGCAATAAACAAAGCCATGGAAAAAGCACAGGAACTTTCTGCACAGAAAATGTCCCAGTTAACAGGAGGAATTAAGATACCCGGTCTTATGTAATATTCTATGCAACAGATACCTGCTATGACAAAATTAATAAATGAGCTGACAAAATTGCCTACTATAGGGCCTAAAACAGCTCAAAGGCTGGCTTTTTATCTCTTCAAACAGCCCAGAGAGGAAGCATGTAAACTTGCAGAAGCCCTGGTGGAAGTGAAAGATAAAATAAGCTATTGCAAAAGATGTTTTAATATAGCAGAAGGAGAAATCTGCTATATATGCAGGGATGAAAAAAGAAGTGATAATATCCTGTGTGTTGTAGCAGAATGTCAGGATGTTATAGCTCTTGAAAAAGCAGGTTCCTTTAAAGGGCGATACCATGTTCTTCACGGTGTTATATCACCTATAGATGGTATAGGGCCTTCGGAACTGAAAATAAAAGAACTGATAAAGAGGGTGAAAGAATATTCTACAAAAGAAGTAATTCTTGCTACAAATTACGACATAAAAGGTGACGCCACAGCTCTTTACCTTGCCCATGAAATAAAACCTCTCGGCATCAGACTTACAAGGCTTGCATACGGACTGCCTGTAGGATCAGATATAGAGTATGCCGATAAAACCACTCTTCTTAAAGCTATGGAAGGAAGAAGAGACTTTTAGCTGTAAATCTTCAAAATTTCCCGCCAGATAGCAATGAGAGAGACGGTAAAATAATCTGTGGAGAGATTAAGGAGGGATAAAATGGATATAGCATTTGCTAAAATGATGATAGAAAAAGCAGGTAATAGATCGATTCTAGTTTTTCTCACAGAAGACGCAGAATTATTTGAAAAGTCAAGGTCAATAAGCGGCCTTTATGCAGGCCATGACGAACTGGGCCTTTATATAAAAAAGACTGTAAAAGATGAAGCCTATATAACACTCATAAGATGGGATTTTATCGTAGCAGTAACAAATGATATAAATAGATTTGATTAATGCTTCTCAGGGGGAACCTGTAGTTCCCCCTCTATTCCCCATAAATCGTAATATGTACAGTGTGTCACTTAGAACCTATCCGAAAAGTAATATTTATTCTACACCCTTCCGGTGGGTGAG
>CAYSLJ010000174.1:0-14374 GCA_964431735.1 uncultured Synergistia bacterium
CTGTAATTGTAAAAGATAAAAATGGTTTACCTTCCTGTGTAACAGGTACGACTAGAGATATAAGTGAAAGAAAAGAACATGAACTGGCCATTGAAAAACGCCATGAAATTGAGGAATTTGTTACCATGTTATCAGGTCGTTTCATCAATCTTGATTTTGATGAAGTTGATCAAGAGATAGTCCGTTCCCTGGAGGAAATTACAAAATTTTTGAATATTGATACATCTTACATATTACTTTTTTCCCAGGATCTTTCCGTAATTGAAGCTTTATATACAGGAAGCTTTAAGAATGTTAATATTACGGCAGACTATATTAAAGACTTACCTCTGACAGAAGTTCCTTGGGCTATTAATAAATTTCGTAAAAGCGAGATAATTAAGTTTACCCGGTTTTCTGAACTTCCTCATGAGGCATATGCTGAAAAAAAATTATGGGAACGTATCGGTATAAAATCTCTTCTTTCCATACCTCTTATTGTCAACAATAGATTAGTCGGTACCCTTGGATTTGATTCTAAAAAGGAAGAAAAAATTTGGAAAGATGAAGATATTAATTTACTTAAAGTGGTGGCAGGAATTCTCATAAATATTCTGGAGAGGAGAAAAGCAGAAAGACAGAAAAAATTATATACTCAGAATCTGGAATTCCTTTTCAGAACTTCTACAAATTTTGTAGAATTTCCGTCGGAAGGTGATATTTATTCCTTTATAGCCAGGAGTCTTAAAGAACTGACAGGTGAAGCTTTTGTAAGTGTTAATTCTTACGATACCATATCAAATAAATTAATTCTTCAGGCTACAGACGGCGACAGAGAAAAGATAAATACAGTGGAAAAACTTATTGGTAAGACCTTTAAAGGTATGACCTTTCCTGTAGATGAAGAGGCTAAAAATCAGCTTGTAAGCGGAAAACTCCTCAAAATAAAGGGAGGACTTTATGAATTTTCTTTTAAAACCATTTCTCTGGAACTGGCTAAAAAATTTGAACATGATTTTAATATGGGAAACATATATACCATTGGTTTTACCAGAAAAGGTGAGCTTTTCGGCAATGTATCAATAGTTACGGGAAAAGGTAGAACTTTTAAACATCAGGATATTATTGAAACCTTTATTAACCAGGCATCTGTCGCACTTCATCGTAAACATGTAGAAGAAGAATTAATAGCTGCAAAAGAAAAAGCTGAAATAGCAAATAATGCCAAAAGTGAATTTTTAGCAAATATAAGTCATGAAATCAGAACTCCTCTTAATGGTGTAATGGGTATGCTTGAACTACTTTCAGATACTGAAATAACTCCCGGACAGGAGAAGTTTATTGAAATAGCAAAAAATTCTGCCACTTCTTTACTATACGTAATAAACGATATCCTGGATTTTTCAAAGATTGAAGCAGGTAAATTAGCCTTTCAGCCTGTAGAATTTGATCTCAGAATGATAATAAAAAAGGTAGAAGATATTTTTTCTTTAAAAGCTTTTGAAAAGGATCTTCGTTTTAACTGTTTTATAAAGGAGAATATTTCCTTTTTATTCTCCGGTGATGAATTAAGACTCAGGCAAATTCTGTACAATCTTGTAAGTAATGCAATTAAATTTACTGAAAAAGGAGAGGTCTCTCTTCAGGTTACTCTGGAAGAAGATAATATTGCTCATTCCATATTAAGATTTTCCGTTACAGATACCGGTATAGGTATAGTGACAGACAGAAGTAAAAACCTTTTCAAATCTTTTTCTCAAATGGATTCTTCCATAACACGTAAATTTGGTGGCACAGGACTTGGTCTTGCTATTTCAAAGAACCTCTGTGAGATGATGGGAGGTAAGATAGGTTTTGAAAGCATTGAAGGTAAAGGTTCTACGTTCTGGTTTACAGTTCCTTTGAAAAAACTTCCGAAAGACACTATTATAGTTAAATCTGAAGAGGTCAGTAAAGAACCTGTAGAACTTGAAGATGAAGCAGGAAAGAAAAAAAGAAGTAAAATACGTATACTTCTTGCAGAAGATAATATTACAAGCAGATACCTGGCAGTAAATATATTACAGAAATATGGGTATCGTATAGATACTGTTTCAAACGGCAGAGAAGTCCTTGAAGCTCTTGCTAAATGTCATTATAATCTTATACTTATGGATCTTCAGATGCCTGAAATGGATGGTTTTACGGCAACCAGACATATAAGATCAAGAGAGGAAAGAGAAGGAGGACATATTCCTGTTATTGCAATGACTGCCCATGCAATGAAGGAACACCGTAAGAAATGTTTTGATGCAGGAATGGATGATTATATTGCAAAACCCATGGAAGGTAGAGTTATTTTTCAGGCTATTGAAAGAGTATTAAAAAAAATACCTCTCCTTATTAAGGAGGAATTTCCACATCCTGTTGAGAATATAATCTTCGACAGTAAAGCTTTTTTAGATCGGCTTGATGGAAACTTGCAGCTTTTCAGAAGGACTCTTTCTCTGTCATTAGAAGATATAACCTCTGAAATAATGAATTTAACTTCTGCCATAGAAAAAGGTGAACGTAAGAAAATAAAATTTCATGCTCATTCTATAAAAGGGGTTTCATCCAACTTGAGTGCCGGTATGTTGAGAAATATAGCAGAAAAAATAGAACAGTGTTTTTCTGATAATGAGGGAAAGCTAAAAGAACTGGAAAAAGAACTTTACATAGAGTTTGAAAAATTTAAAGAGAGATTAAAGGAACTGAATTTCTAGAGAAATCTTTGAAGCTATGGCTCATATACAAGTGACGATAATATGGAGGAATATATGTTATGAAGAAAATTCTTGTGATTGACGATATGAAATCTTTTCGTGAACAGATAGTTTCAATTCTATCTTCCGAAGGATTTGATGTAACAGGAGCAGATGATGGTTTGAAAGGTCTTGAAATCGCAAAAGAATATATGCCGGATTTAATTATCTGTGATATTATGATGCCTGAAATTGATGGTTATCAGGTACTTGATAAACTGCGGGAACATCCTGAAACATCAACAATACCTTTTATTTTTACAACTGTTAAATCGGAAAGAGAAGATGTCCGCCAGGGTATGAGCCTCGGCGCAGATGATTATATAACCAAACCTTTTACTGCCCAGGAAATTATTGGTACGGTGAAAACAAGACTTTCAAAAATAGATACGTTAAATCAATATTATAGCACTATAGCAGAACAGGTCACAAAAGAAAGGCTTCAATATCTTCTTTCTACATGTCCTGCAGTAATTTATAGTTGCAATCCTTATGATTACAATAAATTTACCTATATAAGCAATAATATTATAACATTGTTAGGTTATACTCCTGAAGAGTTTGTAGAGGGAAAGGATTTCTGGCATAATCATATTCATGTATCAGATCTTCCGGGAGTTTTATCCGAATTATCCCATATGAAAGATCAGGCTGTCTGTACAATAGAATACCGTTTTTTATGTAAAAACGGAACTTATCGATGGATTTACGATGAAAGGAGGTTGATTGTAGACAGGGAAGGAAATCCTGTTGATATAGCAGGTTCATGGCTTGATATTACTGAAAAAAAGACAGCAGAAGAAGAGCGACTCCGTCTTTCTACAGCTATAGAACAATCTGTGGAAAGTATTGTCATAACTGATACATCAGGGAATATACAGTATATTAATCCGGCTTTTGAAATACTCAGCGGTTACACCAGAGATGAAGCCGTAAGCCAGAATTGCAGGATCTTTAAGAGCAATAAACATGACATGGAATTTTATAAAAAGATATGGAATACCATATCAGAAGGAAATGTATGGAAAGGTCTTTTAGTAAATAAAAAGAAAGATGGCACTTTTTATGATATAAAAACTACTATTTCCCCTGTAAAAGACATGGCAGGAAATATTATCAATTATGTGGCTGTAATGTATGATATTACAGGTGAATTAAAAATGGAAAAACAGCTCAGACAGGCTCAGAAAATGGAAGCAGTCGGAACGCTTGCCAGCGGTATAGCTCATGATTTCAACAATGTCCTCGCAATAATCATCGGTTATGCAGAAATGGCTTTATATAAGCCCAAGAGTATAACATCTAAAAAATATTATCTGGAACAGATTCTTAACTCGGCACATAAAGCTAAAGATCTTATAGTGCAGATTTTATCATTCAGCCGTTCCAGAGAGGAAGATGTCAGACCTGTAAAAGTCAGTTCTATTATCAGGGAAAGTCTGAAATTGTTGAAACCTACCCTGCAGGAAAATATCAAAATCAGAAAGAATTTAGAAGCCAAATCAGATATAGTTATAGCTGATCCTACTCAGATAAATCAGATAATCATGAATCTCTGTTCAAATTCAGTTTATGCTATGATTGAGAGCGGCGGAGTTCTTGAAATAGGTCTTACGGACGTTACGCTGAATTCTTACGATGTGGCATCTTATAAAGATCTTCCTTCAGGGCCCTATGTAAAGTTAACTGTAAGTGATACCGGTCATGGTATGACTCAGGAAATAGTAGAAAGAATTTTCGAACCTTTTTATACTACTAAAGAGAAAGGTGAAGGAACGGGACTAGGCCTTTCCATTGTCCATGGCATCGTAAAAAATCTCAGAGGCGTAATCACCGTATACAGTGAACCATGGGTGGGAACTACTTTTGAGATACTTATACCAAGGGTTGAATGTAAGGCAGGTAAAAAAGGTGACGAAATATTTGAAATCCCTGAGGGAAGCGGTACTATACTGTTTGTTGAAGATGAAGAAAGTATCCACTATATGATGAAAGAAATGATAGAAAGACTCGGATACAATATTGTCTCTACGTTAAACAGCACTGAAGGGTTGAAAATATTCAGAGATAACTATAAGGATTTTGATCTTGTTGTTACGGATCAATCCATGCCCGGTATGACCGGTATTGAACTTGGAAAAGAAATTATAAATATCAGTCCTTCTACACCTGTACTGCTGCTTACAAGTTTTAATGACTTTTTTACCCACGATGCACTTCTCAGTGCAGGTATTAAAAAATTTCTTGTAAAGCCTGTGAGCTTAAGTGAACTTTCTGAAACAATCAGAATGTTAATTCAAAAAGTAAAGGAAAAATGACATAGATTCTTATGAAAAATATGGCTATGATAAAACAGAAATTCATAGAAAATATGTTATAGAGATGTTATGTATATAAGAGAAACAGTATCTAAAAGAAAAAAAGGACCTCCTGTTAAATATGTAGAACTTGTAGATAATAAGTGGTGTCCTGAAAAAAGGCTTCCTGAGACTACTGTTATATGTAATTTTGGTAAAGCCCATGAATTGAATGAAAAAGAGATAAGGAATATAGCCTATAAGTTACTTTCCTATCTGGGAGAACGATCAGAATATGCTCCTGATTTGAAAATAGGAGAAAGTCGTACATGGGGAATTTTATATGTCCTGGAAAATCTCTGGAAAAAATTAAAATTAGATGTGTTTTTTAAAACAGAATTAAAGAAACACAGATATGAAGATGTTATAAATAAAGCTATAATGGGAATGATTCTGAACAGATTGCAGGAACCGGATTCTGTCCGGGACTGTTATAACTGGTTAAAGGATAAGACCTATTTTAATATTGATATGGAATTTACTCTTTATCATCTTTATCGTGCTCTGGATTTTCTGGAAAAACATAAAGAACTGGTAGAGGAGTATTTTCATAGCATAAAAGACGAGAGTAACAGGGCATTTTTTTACAGTCCCTCTGTGAATTTTCAGGTAAGGGATATGGATGAAGAAAATTTTCTTTCTTATGGATGCTCCGGTTCATATAAGCCTGCAAATAAACATATTCTAACAGGTATTACAACAGATCACACAGGTTTACCTGTTACATATGAAATATTCCCGGAAAACACTGTTGATTTATCTGTTGTAAAAAAGGTATCTGAAAAGGTAAAAGACTTTGAGTTAAATGATTTTATCTTTGTCCTTCCTCTATTTTTATTAAGTGAGAAACAACTGAAAGAGCTTCAGAGTATGAATATAGATTACATAATGACAGGTAAATTACGTTTACTCGAAGAAGATTTGTTATCAGTAAAGGGAGAATTTAAGAAGACAGACACAGGTCTCAGTGTAAGGGATATGAACTTCACGGGGCATCGCTATGTTCTCTGGGTTGACCCGGAAGATGTAAGAACAGATCGACATATAAGAGAAAAATGGATCTCAAGAATAAAGCTTCTATTGTCCGGAATTAATTCCGGTGATAAATCTTCCGATATTATTACAGACCATCCCATAATGAGCAAACTCTGTTGCAGGGATGAAAGAGGTCTGTTAAAACTGGATGAAGCCAGAATTAAATCGGAAGAAAAATATGACGGTCTTTATTTTGCCAGAACATCAAATACTATACTGACACCTGATGAGATTATTCAATCTTACAGAAACCTGAGAACCATTTATGATACCTTTAAATGTGTGAAGACTTTTGTTCAGGTGAGTTCTTTTTACGAAATGTCTGAAACACGTCTTAAGGGACATATGCTTCTTTGTTTTATGTCTTATTTCTTTCAGAGATATATAGAGATAAAATCCGGTTCGTCTTGGAACAATATAAGATGTATTTTTGAAAAGATTTATGCAGTTACCCTTAATATAAATGACAGAGATTTTATACATAGATCGGAATTAAGTCCTGTGATGAATGAGATCCTCAGAAGTTTGAACCTCAAATATCCGGATAAAATGTTACATGTTAAGAAATCAGGATCGTAATGCGTGACACGTTACGCGTCACGGGAGGATAGAATAGTGAGTAGTGAGTAGAATAAGCGCCACTCACTGCTCACCACTCACTATTCACTATTATTAAAGAAAGAAGTTTTACCTTGACAATGTCACATTTAATAAAATAGCTAATTAGCAATTAGCTATTAGTTTTCCGTTAATAATTAAAGTTAATCGCTAACAGCTAATAACTAAGAACTAAAAACTAATAACTATTTTATCAAAGCAGGTAATATGACAATGTCAGGTTACGTTTAAATACCACCGGTGAATCACAATAAATTACCTGTTTTCAGTAGAGAAAAAGCCTTTAATGCAGCAGGAATAATCATGGTAGCTTTAGCCTTAAGCACTGTTCTCGGGTTTGGCAGAGAAATGGTTATTGCTGCTCTTTTAGGTATTTCTCCGCAGGTAGACGCCTATCTTGCTGCAAGAATAATTCCTATGGATTTTTTTGAAATGCTTCTTGTGGCATTTAATCTGTCTTTTATACCTATTTTTACCAGGGCTTTAATCTCAGAAGCACCGGAAAAAGCCTGGAGAATGGCCGGCAGTATTTTTACTCTCGGATTTATAGTCTGCATAGTCTTTTCCATTGCCGGTATTATTTTTGCTCCCCTGCTTATTTCTATAATAGGATCCGGTTTTTCTCCTCTCATAAAAAATCTTTCCGTGAGTATTATGAGGTGTATATTTACAGGGCTTGTGTTTTTTTTTATTGCCAAGTTTTTAACAGCTATTCTTCATTCTTACAGAGAATTTACTGCTCCTGCTTTTTTCGGTTTTACTACAAATACAATTATAATTCTTTCTGTAATTTTGCTGGTTCCTACATGGGGAATAAGCGCTCTTGCCGCAGGCTGTGTTTTTGCTCTTTTTGTTAACTGTCTTATACAGATACCTGCCTTTTTACCCTATGCAGGAAATCTAAATCTTAATATAGATTTATCCAATCCTTATGTGAAACAGATGTTTGCTATGATGTGTCTTATACTTATGGGTTCGTCTATGGGAAGGATAAATGAGATTATTTCTCTTCACTTTGCTTCCTCTCTTTCTCCCGGAAGTGTGGCTGCTCTTAATTATTCATTTAAAATAGTAGGTTTGCCGGTACAGCTTTTTGCCCTTGCCATGAATATAGTTATTTATCCTCTTATGTCAGAACATGCTGCAAGGAAGGATTTTAAAAAGTTAAGTTCCGTATGTTCTCTCGGTCTCAGAATGATACTCCTCGGTATGTTACCTGCTGCTACAATCCTTATTATTTTACGTATTCCTCTTGTAAGACTCCTTTTTGAGAGAGGTGCTTTTGATGCTTCTGCAACATCCTGTACTTCCGATGCTATGTTTTTTTACTCTCTCGGACTTCCTTTTATTGCATGTGTACAGGTTTTATTTTCCTGTTCCTTTGCTCTTCAGGAGACGAAAATTCCTATCATAGCAACAGTGACCGGTATCTCAGCCAATTTTATATCCTGTTATATTTTTTTTCATTATACAGACCTGGGCTCCAGAGGTATAGCACTTGCTACTTCTATTTCTACAACGCTGGCTTTCTGTGTTTTAAGTGTTTATCTTTATAAAAAACTTGGAGGCCTTGAAATAAACAGATTATTATCTTCTCTGATAAAATTATGTATATCTTCTATTTCTATGGCTTTTGTTATAATAATTGTTTCTTCGTGGCTGCAAAATTTACTTGATGTGTCTGTACTGCCCAATAAATTCCTTCTTGTAGCATTGTCTCTTTTATCAGGTGCAGCAGTATTTATCCCTCTTATTCTTTTATTCAGGCTTGAAGAATTATGGATTATTATTGATATTATAAAAAAGAAAATTTCTAAAACAGTGAATGGTGAAAAGTGAAGAAGTGAGTAGTGAAAAAATGAAGAGTGAAATTTACCCGTCACGCGTCACCCGTTACGCGTCACGATTATAGTATCACACATCACGGTTACAGTTATGATATTCAAAGACATTATAGACGGATTGATAGACTTATTGTATCCTCCCCGTTGTCTCCTTTGCAAATCCTGGGAAAAGGAGTGGCTCTGTGAGAAGTGTATTCAGAATATAGATATATCTCCTTTACCTTTCTGCTATGAGTGTATGAAAGAATTTTTCGAAGTTCCTCATGTTTGCCCTGAATGTAATAGTAGAAAATTTGCCTGTTCTCTCGGATTTTATGAAGATCTTCTTAAGGAAGCTATTGGTAGACTTAAATACGAAGGAAAAATAGTCATAGGGGAAAAGCTTGGTACCCTTATGTTTCAGAAATTTTTCAAATTTTTCTCCCATGATTCTGTTGAGTTGATTATTCCTGTTCCTCTTCATAAAAATAGAATGGCTTCGAGAGGGTTTAATCAGTCAGAAATATTGATAAGGACTCTATCCGGCAGAAAGGATTTTGTCTGCTCTTCTGATATATTATACAGAAAAAGAGATACAAAACAGCAGGTTACTGTACCTTTTGATACAAGGGAAAAAAATGTTAAAGGTGCTTTTTGTGTCAGAGATCATAGTTTTTTGAAAGGTAAAAATATTCTCCTTGTTGATGATGTATTTACTACAGGTTCAACTGCAAAAGAATGTTCAGGAACTCTAGTGGATGCCGGTGCAAATAGAGTTTATATCCTTGTTTTAGCTATTTCAACGAAAAAATCGAAAATTTTTTGAGTCTGTTCTAAATTTTAAACTTTTTGCAGGATTTTTATAATAAAGATTGAAATATTCAAAACAGTATATTCATAATTTAAAATTACAGGAATTTTCATTTTTAACGACGTAAAATAAAGCTTTAGATGGAAATTATAGAGAGGTATTTTGTCTGAATAATTTTATATGAAAATGATGAAGTTTTATGCTCCACTGTCTATTCATTTTCATATCTGGTTGTGACCGATACGGTCATGCCTGTTATTGTAGTAATTTGCGATACCTTACAGAGTGCCGGAATAATAAATTATGAAAAAATGTGAAAATAAGTCTGAAATATGTTAGAATAATAAGAAAGTAGATCTTCAAAGTTTATCTTTGAAATTACCGTAAATTTTCATACAGACAATTTCAAATTTTACAAGTTTAGAGGTGAATGCTGGTTGTAAGTTTTTTACTTACGCCAGTTAATATATGTCTTATAGCATATTAGTTGTTGATGATGATCCTTATGTGAGAAGCCTTGTTGAAAATCTTCTCATATGTGAAAATTATAATGTTTTACTTGCTTCTAACGGAGAAGAAGCTATTGAAATAGTATATAAGAACCATGTTGATTTAATCCTCCTTGATATTATGATGCCCGGAATAAATGGTTTTGAGGTCTGTAAAAGACTTAAGAGCCAGAGAAAATATAATCTTATACCTGTAATTATGTTAACTGCATTGAAAGGGGATACCAATATATTACATGGTATAAGAACAGGGGCAGATGAATATATAATTAAACCTTTTGATAATGATGAATTATGTGAACGTATAAAACTCCATCTTCAGGAGAATAAAAGGTTAAAAGAAGATGGTTTGCTGGAAAAGATAAATTTTACTATTGAGAGTACCTATATTTATTTGAGAGAACTCAATGAATTCATTACCAGGCTGTTTTTACGAACCAGCCTGACTGATGAGGAAATAAGTGATTTAAAAATTGCTTTCCTTGAACTTGGAATGAATGCCATAGAACATGGGAATAAATCTCAGAGTGACAGGAAGGTTTTTATAAATTATTCTCTTTACAAAGATAAACTGGTAATAAGTTTTAAAGATGAAGGAGAAGGGTTTAACAGTGATAATGTGCCCAATCCTACAGAGGAGATTAATATGTTTTCCCTGCGTGGAAGAGGGATTCATCTGGTAAGAAATCTTATGGATGAACTGGAATATATAGGTAAAGGTAATGAAGTACTTATGAAGAAATATTTGACATCCAGGCCATGTAAAGAGACAATTTTAGAGACATCAGTTTCTCATTAATTATATATTTATCCTGAAAGACTGCAGAATAATCCCTGACAGAGCAGCCAGGGAAGATGTATGGTGTAGTTTTATGGAGAGAGCATTCACTAAGTACCGCTCCAGATAAGTCAGTATCCATTTCTAAAACCTGTCCCTGACCGGACTCTTCCGGAAAATATATGATCCTGTTGTTTGGCAAACTGATTTTACAGACTGTTAAAATAAAGCATATATTTTATGCTTTATTTTTTTGCCTTTCCCCCTGTTATTTATGGTGTGTCCTGGCTTATTGAGCACAGATTTCAGAGTGTTAATTTTTTTAAATTAATTCTGTTTTTTCTCTTGACTTTTTTGCCTTATGTTGTGATAATTAATATTAGATTTAGGTTTTACTAAAAGTAGGAGGTGATAACTGATCTTTTTCTTAGAGATCAGTGATTTAATATGATAGGTGGATTCGCACTTGGTAATATGATTGGTTTAGTTGGTATGGGTTATGGTATGATAAATTCCTTTAAAGATATGGGAGGGCCAAAGCTTGATTACGGTCAGCCCAATCAGGAACTGGCAGAATCTGCAGCACATGATGATCCTTTCATGTCTAATTTGATTATGAATGATCCGGAACTTCAGGAAGATGCTGCAAAGCTTGAAGCTTTTTATAAAGAAGTTAAAGAACAGAAATTATCGGAGGCAAAACTCAATGCATATGATAGTATAAAAGATGCAAAACAGGAATATTATGATAAGGAACTTGATAAGAAACTTGCCAGGCTGGAAGAGAAATTTGCCGAGAAAAAAGAGAAAAAGGCAGAAGAAAAAACTGAACAGAAGTCTGCAAGGGAACAGCTTCTTGCAAAACAGCAGGAAGATCTGGAATTTTTTAAAAATGCCTCTAAACCCGGTGATACAGGCTATGATGAAAAATTAAAATCCATGCTCAATACCCATGAAAAAGATCTATCAAAATTTGGTGGTAAACTGGATAAAAAGGATTCCTCTTACGAAAAGAAAAGAGAGGAAGTTATTAACAATCATAACAGCTGGGTAAAAAAGAGAGAAGCAGGATTAAAGAAGAAAACAGAAGCAAAAGAATCAGAACTTAAAGATGCTGCTCTGGTAAGGAAAGAAGAATTCTTTGATAAATTCATGGATTCTATGAAAGAAGGTTTTACTCCTGAAGCCAATGCAAAACGTGTTGAACTTGTAAAAGAATTTCAACAATCAGAAGCAAAACATCTGATAGAAGATACTCAGGAACTTATGAAAGTTCAGGCTGCAGGCTTCCCACCTAACAGCAATATTCAGAATGTAATAAAAGACCAGAGCCAGAGTTTTGCCAGACTCTATGAAGAACATGAATTCCCGAACGGTTCTGCTATTTCCCCTGAACTCAAGCAATCTTTTAGCAGACTTGAAGATTATCAAAATACAATATCCGAGAGACTTGAAAAGCTGGCAGCACAGGATCCTTCCTTCTCTGAAGGTATGTCTGACAGGATGAGAGGTGTATTCAGTTCCGAAAAAGGCATTCAAAATGATGGAATTATGAGCAAAAAAGACGTTGCACAGCTTAAAGAACTGATGGATGAACAGAGACTGACAGAAACTGACGATGAAGATCAGCCACAACTATCTTTGAATATAAATGTATTTAAATTTGATAACAGTAGTTTTCAATTTTAGATAAAGTCACGCTTTTCTTAAACTTATAAGGGATGCAGATGCATCCCTTATATTTTATGAAGGTACTTTATGATAAAAAAAATACTGATCCTGATATTGCTTCTTATGTCTTCAGTCTGTGCCGGGCCTATAAAACCGGAAAAAGAACTTGCAGGTATCAGACTGGGACTGCAGAAAGCCGATGTGATTAATTGTCTGGGAGAACCTCAGGGTGAAACCTTAATTGTAGCTCCTGGAACAGGTATTGTTTACGATTTTATGGATTACCGGCAGAACGGTATTCTTGTCATATTAAAAGACAGCATCGTTTCTTCTGTAAGTATTTTTTCTCCATGTAAAAGTAAAACCAGTAAAGGACTTGCTGTGGGAGATAATTTATCTGTTGCAAAGAAACTTTATGGTAATAGTATAAAACAATCACTCGGATATGCAAGTAAATTTTTTTTCCCTGAATATAACCTTACAGTTAAAGGACTTAAAGGTACAGTCATTATAACGGAAATCATTATCGGGAACGAGCGTATCCGATGACAGGGTTATAGAAGATTTTTTTCTTCTTCGTCTTCATTATGATTTATAGTATGTGAGAGTTTTTTCTCTTTCAGAAGTTCTCTTGCTTTAGTTACATTAATAATATTTTCTTTTAATTTTTCTTCTATACTATCAAATATCTTCTGCCCGTAGTCCTGAATTTCTTTGATTTCAATATTTTCATTTTTCCTTGCCTGATTTAGCCTCTGTATGGCTTTTTGAGAACTTTCCTGCACTTCTATGCTGGATTTGATTTTTTCCATTTTAATTTGATTGAATTTTTTCTTAATCTCTTCAGCCTGTTTTTTTGCCTGTTCCATTATATTATTGGCTTCTTCTTTTATTTTGACACTTGATTCCAGTTCTTCAGGCACATTATCCTTTACTTCTTCAAGTAAATCCAGAAGTTCTTGCTGATTTACTATTATAAGATCTGTGAGAGGAATCTTAACTTTAGATTCCAGTGCTCTCTGTAAGCGATCCAGGCAGGAATATATTTCTTCCATAATATAAATTTTCTCCAGTGTTATTTTTTTAAGGAGTACGTACGTTGAAAATATATCACAGATTATGAGAAAAGAAAAGATATTTATGCAAAAATATTTCGATTTTCTATAAAAAATATTCTGATTGGAATTTAATTATAGTGAAAAGTGAAAAGTGAAAAGAATAGGATATTACTAACTCTTCACTTTTCACTCTTCACTATAATCATATAAACTATTTCTGAGTATTTTGATCCTGGTATAAATTCACTGTATTCTGCGCATCATGAAGAATTTTACTTGTATTAAATGGATTGACATTATCACCACCGCTGTGAACCACAGGATTTGGTGCAGATACGCCTCCGCTTTTCTGACCTGTATTGGTCTGACCTGTATTTGTTTGAGTGTTTGTTTTTGTTGTATTTGTCTGATTGGTTCTACTGAAAGAAACCATATCTACTGTATTTGTATCTGCATAATATTTATAACGTCCTCCCATAGTTTCAGCTACCGATTTTAACGGAAAGGATATGACATTACCTCTGCCGTCTTTGTAATCAATCCATACTGCTATTTTTGAAAGTTTTTCCTGGAGTGCGGAATCTTTCACAGAAAGTGTTGTTGCAGTAGTTGAATGGGGGACATTCATAAACGTTAGAAGTACTGAGCCTTCTACATACACTATATCTCCATAAACATAAATTTCACCGGTAAAAGGCTTGTTATTTACATATACAGTAGGTAACGATGCACCATAAGTAACAGTGCAAAAAGATATACACAATAGAGATAATAATATGAGCCATATAAAATTTTTCATAACAACCTCCAAAGTAAAATTTTTTTCATATATATTATCCCATAAATATTGCAATGAATCAATCTTATTTTTGATTACGTTGAAAAATAACATGTGATTTTACGATTCCGGGGAAAGCCCACGGACTTTAGCCGTGGGATAGTGGAAGGGGCA
>CAYSLJ010000175.1:0-14175 GCA_964431735.1 uncultured Synergistia bacterium
CACTACTCACTATTTATAGTTTTTTGGATACTTATTTACCTGGTGTGGTACTAAGAGA
This sequence comes from uncultured Synergistia bacterium, assembly GCA_964431735.1. Classification (GTDB taxonomy): domain Bacteria; phylum Vulcanimicrobiota; class SpSt-956; order SpSt-956; family JAKJGF01; genus CALARM01. The sequence continues at coordinate 59 of CAYSLJ010000175.1, forward strand.
CTGTAAGAAAATAACCCTGGCAAATTGTTAGAACGGTTATCATACTCGCGTCACGCGTTACGCGTTACGCGTCACGATATAGACGTAAATATGATTGGGTTATTTCTTGACAACCCCTAACTATAATTATGTTCTGCCCTGCCCTCCTTCTATAATAATAGAAGGCATTATAAAATGCAAGCTTTATGGCATAAATTTTAAAGATAGAATCATTATAAAAATGCTTGACATGGATATCATTTATGAGTATAATCTGTGTATACTAAGCGGAAGTAGCTCAGTGGTAGAGCATCTGCTTGCCAAGCAGATGGTCGCGAGTTCAAGTCTCGTCTTCCGCTTTATTTTATTTTGAGGTGATTTTATGGAAGACACAATAATCGGAGAAATAAAGAAAAACAGAGGAGAGAAGATAGTTTTTTCTCTCGGTGAGTTTAAAGGAAAAAAGAGAATTGATATAAGAACCTATTTCGTCGGTGAAGAAGACAGCGAAACATGGAAACCTACAAAAAAAGGCATCAATATCAGTATCGAGCAATGGCAGGAATTTAAAGAACTTATAAAAGAGGTTGATAATTCGCTGGAGCCGTGATGCGTGACGCGTGACGCGTGACGCGTGACGGGTGGTGATGCGTGATGCGCAGGGTAAGCCTGCTCACTTCTCACTAATTTCCCGCACTTTCATACTTCCTTAACCCCATAGACCACACGGTATAACCGGTAACAGCACAAATACATGCCACAAGGGGAGTAAGAAGGGCAATATTTCTGAATTCATAATGGCCCATTATCTGCGATGCAGGGAAAAAACCTACAAAAGCAAAAGGTATTACAAAAGAAATTATAAATCTTAAAAAGGAATTGTATATATCTACAGGATAACGGCCGAAAGCCACAAGGTTCCATGCAGTGGGAACTATGCCGGTTCTGTCCGGCATCCAGAAAGACAGACTTCCTATCGTCGTAAACACTCCTGCATAAATAGTAATACCGCACAGTAAAGAGATGATAAGATAAATTATATTGATAAAAGTCCATGAAATACCAAGACGTGCCGAAGCATAAAAAAGTATGATAAACCCTATGATGACGCCGAAAAATTTCTCAAGATTAATCCTTTCCATAAAAAGCTGTAACAGTGGATCTATAGGTCTTAAAAGAAGCCTGTCCATCTCACCTTCCACTATATAGTTATTTCCCAGCCTGAAAAGATTTGTAAATAACATGCTGAATACATCAAAAGGTATGGCACAGAGAGCATATATAAAAAATATTTCTTCTTTTTTCCATCCGTTTAAAGACGGGGTTTTACTGAACATAACACTTATGGTATAAATAGTTATGCTGTGATAACATATACTTACAAAAGTGCCGACAATAAAATCACCTTTAAAAGACATACGTACCTTCAGAAATTGAATCAGATATAAAATAAATAATTCTATATGCCTTATAAAATATTTCATATCAGCCTCCATGTATGGTAATTTTCTTCCTGCACATAAACCATAAAACTCTTCCTGCAGTAAAGAGGAATACTACCCATATGAACTGTATAAGAAGGGCTTTATAGGCCACAGATAAATCCACTCTGCCCAGATAAAGACTGAGAGGAACAAAAGCAATATATTTGAACGGTAAAAAAGAACTTACATACTGAAAAGACCGGGGAAACCAGTCTATCGGTACAAGAAGGCCGGAGAAGAGTTCTATTATCATATTTTTAGGATATAGAATACCTTCTATGGAAATAGTGTATACAGCAATGAGTCCTATAAAAAAATTAAGGCCCACATAGAGGAATATACTCAAACCTGTGCTGATACAGAAGAGGAAAAAATTATATAAAGAAGAAGGGCCATGAACTGGATATAGAATAAATGTAGCGAGAACAATGGGAGGAGTAAAAAATAAAAGGCGGAACATACTCTGTCCCATACCTCTTGCATAATTCAGCATCTGATAATCCACAGGTTTTATAAGATCTATGGAAATCGTTCCGTTTCTTATATCATTTGCAACATCATGATCCATATAATTCAAATAAAGGCTCTTTGATATCCATCCTATGGCAATATAGGTAACCATATCGGGAAGGGTATAATTATTTATTGTACCCCCCGAACCGTAAAGGGCTTTATAAATAAAATAATAAACTCCTACATGGATTACATAATTGATAACTCCCAGGAAATAATTGGCCCTGTACGCAAGGAGAGAAAGAAAGGATATTCTTAAATATTCTATATAGACATCTGTTTTAAAATGTACGTTCATAATTGGATCGTGACGCGTGACGCGTGACGCGTGATGCGTAATGGGTGAGTCGTGATGCGTGATGCGTGATGCGTGATGCGTAATGGATATCCACTCACTGCTCACTGCTCACTGCTCACTGATTTTCCCTTCTCTATAAATTTTCCTCACTATATCTTCAATAGCTGTTTCTTCAATAGCTATATCACTTACATGAGTATTATTCAGTACCTTTGATATTATTTCTGTGGCAGACATGGTTTTTCTGTCAAAAGATGCTTCGTAACGAAGAGGTTCCAGCTTTCTCCAGTTTACAGTACCATTGAAACCGAAACCTGCCAGTTCCTGTGAAGACTTCTCTTCATCAAAGGCAAAAACGACTCTTTTCCCGCATGAAAAAGATTCCTTTAAATCTGAAAGCAAACCGTCATAGAGAAGTTTCCCTTTATCAATAATCATTACACGTTTACAGAGTTTTTCTATTTCATCAAGATTATGTGTTGTCAGTATAACAGTGGTTTTTTCAGTTTTATTGATATGAGAAAGAAACTCTCTGATTTTCACCCTTCCTTCCACATCAAGACCTATTGTAGGCTCATCAAGAAAAAGCACTTTCGGATTATGTAACAGTGATGCCACAAGGTCACAGCGCATTCTCTGTCCTAAAGACAGTTTTCTGAGAGGTAAATGAATAAAATCTTTCAAATCCAGTATTTCTTTAAACTTCTCAAGTCTTTCGTCAAAGGTTTTCTTCTCCACTTCATAGACCTTTCTTAAAAGCCTGAAGGATTCTATAACTGCAATATCCCACCATAGCTGTGTACGCTGGCCGAAGACAACACCTATGTTTTTCGTATATTCTGTCCTGTCTCTTGAAGGTATGTAACCTGCAACCCTGACAATTCCCGATGTGGGAATTAAAATCCCTGTAAGCATTTTAATAGTAGTACTTTTACCCGCTCCGTTTGCTCCTATATAACCGACCAGTTCACCGTCTGAAATATTAAAGGTAACTCCCGAAACTGCAGGCACTTCCCTGTATTCTCTGTTAAAAAGGTCTAGGTATGCGCCGTAAAGTCCTTCACGTCTTTTATAATTAAGAAATGTTTTCTTTAAATTTTTCACTTCAATCATATATGTTATCTTTCTTTTACAGTATAAAAAAACCTTTTTCTTATGAAGGATTTTCAAAAATATAATACAATATTATAAAAGATCTCTTTTAAAAATATATAGTTTTTATTACATTTTATACAGAAACTCTGAGACAGGAAGAGAGGCCTCGGAATATCGGCAGTAACAGGCATCTTAAGAATTCATAGCGGAGCTATCTTCGTAGAGAGTATAAAAAACATGCATCGAATATCGACTGTATTATAATGGATCTTTCCATGCCGAGAATGGACGGCATTACAGCTTTAGTCAATAACCTACGACTAAAGTCGTGAGCTTATAGTTCTAATTGCAAGCCTGATTGACCAGCCATGAGTCTTTGGGAGAGACTACGTTATAAAGGTGAAAAGTGAAAGGTGAGTGGTGAGCAGGGGCAACTGTGTTTGCCCGATACCAGTGAAACGCATCACACATCATAAACAGAAGGAATCAGTTATGAACAATAAAGTCCGTAAAGAAGAAGATTTTTCAGAACAGTATGAAACAAGCAGGTTTATAGCGGAACATGCCGGTGATATAGTATGGCTACTGGATTTAACAACAGGGAGATTTAAATATGTAAGTCCTTCTGTAGAGAGATTGCGAGGTTTTACACAGGAAGAAGTCATGAAACAATCCATAAAAGAAGTACTTACTGAAGAATCATATCTATTTGTATCAGAAAATCTTCCGGGAGTAATCAATGAATTCCTTGCCGGTAATAATTCTTTAAGGATAATGACTTATGAAGTGGATCAGAATTGTAAAGACGGTTCTATAGTAAATACAGAGATTGTTGTTACACTTTTTAAAAACAACCAGGGAGAGGTAACAGAAATACTGGGTATAACAAGAGATATTACGGCAAGAAAAAAAGCGGAAAAAGAACTGAGAAAGAAAACAGAAGAACTGGAAAAATTCTTCAACAACAGTCTTGATCTTCTCTGTATATCAGATAGTGACGGATATTTTCGCCGTCTTAACCCTGAATGGGAAAAAGTTCTCGGCTATGATATAAAGGAACTTACAGGACGTAAATTTATTGATTTTGTTCACCCTGATGATCGTGAAGCCACAATAGAAGCAACAAAAATTCTTAAAGGACAGAATGGAACCATGCCCTTTGTAAACAGATACAGGACAAAAAACGGTTCTTACAGATGGATTGAATGGAAAACCTCTCCAGAAGGCAATCTCTTTTATAGCACAGCAAGAGATATTACAGAACGTAAAGAGATGGAAGAAGCTCTTAAAGAAAGTGAGGCAAAATACCGTCTTATAGTCGACACAGCCTGTGAAGGTATATGGATGATGAATAATAAATTAGAGACTATTTTTGTAAATTCCCGTATAACACAAATACTCGGTTACACAGTTGATGAGATGATTGGAAAGAATGTAAGCACATTTATGTGTAATGAAGAATTAGAAGAACACTACAGGGAAATGGAAGAGAGGAAGAAAGGAGTTCCCCATCAGTATTTAAGACGTTATGTAAGAAAAGACGGTGAAATAATATGGCTTTTTACATCTGCCACTCCTGTATTTGACAGAGAAGGAAATTTTGCCGGATCTTTTGCTATGCTTACAGATATAACAGATCGCATAAAAGCGGAAGATGAACTCAGAAAAAGTGAAGAAAAATACCGCCGTATAATTAATACAGCATGTGAAGGCATATGGATAATGAACAGTAATTTAGAAACTACATTCGTTAATTCACGTATGACGGAAATATTCGGTTACAGTACCGATGAAATGCTGGGAAACAATATAACTGCATTTATGTACAGCGAAGAGTTAGAAGATCATTATAAAAAAATAGAAGACAGAAAAAAAGGACTTTCCCAGCGGTATATAAGACGTTTTATAAGAAAAGACGGCCAGATGATATGGATTCTCGTATCGGCCACTCCTGTATTCGACAGGAAAGGAAATTTTGCCGGCTCTTTTGCCATGCTGACAGACATTACAGATCTTATAAAAACAGAAGAAGCACTCAGGAAAAGTGAAGAAAAATACAGAAAAATATTTGAAAATACTATTGAAGGTATTTTTCAGACATCACCTGAAGGGAAATTCTTCACTGTAAATCCTTCACTTGCAAAAATGTTCGGCTATTCATCACCGGAAGAAATGATTTCTTCCGTTAACGATATTGACTGTCAGATCTATGTAAACCCTGGAGACAGATTAAGATTTAAAGAGACTCTTGCAAAGAATAATAAAATTACAGGATTTGAACTGGAAGCTTACAAAAAAAACGGACAGAAGGTATGGCATACACTCAATGCCTATACAGTTCGCGATAAAAATGACGCCATACTGTATTATGAAGGAACCTGTGAAGATATAACAGCAAGAAAAGAAATGGAAGAAGCTTTGAGACTTGAAAAATTAAAACTGGAAACAGCATCTCTGGCAGGCAAAGTCGGTCTCTGGACATGGCATATTGAAACAGGAATAATAGAGTGGTCAGGTTCTATATCATCCATGCTCTATTACAATCCGGAAGAATTATCGGGATCTATATCATTATGGAAAGATACAATTCATCCCGATGACAGAGAAAGGGTTATGATAAGCCTGAACAATCATCTTAAAGAAAATACCAGGTACAGGATAGACTACCGCATAAGAAGAAAAGACGGAACTTACACATGGTGGCTTGTAACAGGTTCAACAGAGAGAGACAGTGACGGTAATGCGATAAAAATGTCAGGAGCCTGTGTGGATATTACAGAAAGAAAGCTTATAGAAGAAGAACTCATGAAAACAAGGGCTCTTTTCAAGGCAGCTCTTGAACAGTCACCGGTAGGTATAACCATAGTGGACTGGCCTGATATGAAATTTTGCATGGTAAATAATACGGCAACCAGGATTACAGGCATACATCACGGAGATTATATAAACATCTCCGGCAAAACAACTGATAAGGATTCATGGGAATTATTTTATCCTGACGGCAAAAAATGCGGCATTAAGGATTTTCCTCTTACAAAAAGCATACTGGACGGTGAATTCATAAAAGATCAGCTTATGCTCATAAAAAGATCCAGCGGTATTACCCGTTATATACTTGTCAGTTCTGCACCTGTTTTCAATGACAGCGGAGAAATCATAGCCGGAATATGTATCTTTCCCGATGTAACAGAAGCCCGTAAGGCAGAAGAAGAAAAACTGGAAATGGAGAAAAAGCTTCTTCATGCGCAGAAGCTGGAAAGTCTTGGTGTAATGGCAGGTGGTATTGCCCATGATTTCAACAATCTCCTCATGGCATTACTGGGAAATCTGGAACTGGCCAGAATGGATATTTCACCTTTTTCTCCTGCAGTCACATATATAGACGGGGCCCTTCAGGCATCCAGAAGAGCTGCAGACCTGACCAGGCAGATGCTGGCCTATTCAGGGAAAGGCAAATTTGTTATCAGTAATATAAATCTCAATGAACTGGTAGAAGAGAATTATCATCTATTTAAAGCTTCTCTTTCAAAATCTGCCATATTAAAGCTGGACATGTCTCCCTCTATACCAGGTATGGAAGGAGATCCAGGTCAGATACAGCAGATAATAATGAATCTTATCACAAATGCTTCAGAAGCCATAGGAGATAAATCGGGAGTAATTACACTTGCCACAGGTATGGAACATTGTGAAAGAGCATATCTTGAAAAAAGCAGACTTGAAGAAATACCACCTGAAGGTACATTTGTCTATATAGAAGTAAAAGATACAGGATGTGGTATGGATAAAGAAATACAGGACAGACTGTTTGATCCATTTTTTACGACAAAATTTACAGGTAGAGGCCTCGGTATGTCGGCAGTAATAGGCATTATAAAAAGTCACAGAGGAGCCATTATAGTAGACAGTGTCAGAGGCATGGGAACATCTATTAAAGTATTCTTTCCTGCATTTAACTATGATGCAGAAACAGATTACGGTAAAGAATACCATGATACTCCTGTCATACTGCCTTTAAAAACAATGGATGGGACAATACTGCTCGTAGATGACGAAGAAATAATACTTGCCACATCGGAAATAATATTACAGAGACTTGGTTTTAAAGTTATTACAGCATCAGACGGGGAAAAAGCAATCAAAATTTTCAATGAACAGCCCGATAAGATTGACTGTATCATTATGGATTTATCTATGCCAAAGATGGACGGACTGACGGCATTTAAAGAAATAATAAATATTAAACCTGACGTAAAAATTATTCTCTCCAGCGGATATAACGAAGAAGCATCAGTAAAAGAATATACGGGCGGGCAGGCGGGATTTCTGGAGAAACCATATCAGATAGAAGATCTGCAGAAAATATTACAAAAAACGTTAGGATAGCAGGGGCACACGTGTGCCCCTGATAAACAAAAATTATTCTCTTACAAAATGGGGGATATTATGCGGAATTTCAAGGGATAATTCCACAAGGCCGCCGCATATTCCGTCTTTATACCATGGAGCCTGATATATAAGTTTTTTCTTTCCTTTTTTTTCAATCGTATAAACATTTGTTTCTTCTTTTTCAAGCAATTCTCTTATCATGGCCTGTGCTTTTTCAGGATGACATGCCATAAGACTGGTTCCTGTAAGAGAACTTCCTCCGCTCTCAGCAAAAGTCTTACACGATTTTTCATTCATGGAAAGAATAATACCGTCTCTGTCACATACAGTTATGGCTCCCTTGAAATCTTTTATCCAGGTATGCAAATCAATCACCTAATCTTCATTATATTCAATAGTTTCTTCGGTATACTCGGTAGTTTCTTCGGTATACTCGGTAGTTTCTTCGGTATACTCGGTAGTTTCTTCGGTATACTCGGTAGTATTCTCATAAACTTTGTTATCATCATCAATATAAAAGGTTCCTGAATCACGTAATGTATCGGTAAATACAGGGTCACTGTTATCCAGAACAACACTGTCTCTTCCGTCTATAACATAATATGAACTGTCGTCAATAAAAACAGGTCTGTCACATTCCCATGTAGTGTCCCAGTATTCTACAGTATCTACATTTACAAAATACTCGTTATAAGCAGGTACAACAACAGTATCATAACAGTACCAGTAATCATTGCAATCTACAAAATATGGCAAGTAAGAAGGATAATAAAAAGTTGAAGTCCTGTAAAATCCGTTCCACCATCCCATAAGAGACTGAAATACTGTAAGAGAAGCCATGAGTCCTGTACTGTCATTGTGAGCTTCCATAATACGTCTGTTTTCTTCCTTCATTTCTTTCAGTTCATTCAGAAGTTCTTTAGAATCACTCATTTTTTTCTCAAGTTCCGAGAGTTTCCCATCCAGTTCTTTACTTTTTTCTTTCAGAGCATTCATTTGCTGCGCATCTTCTGCTGTGTAAGTGCTATTTTTCCGTGGAAGACTTTCAACATAATGATGGCTGAATGCATCCCAGGCGGTTACAAGAGATGTAATTCCTATTTCTACATTCTTATTATTTATTTTTTCATAACGATAGGTTGCTCTTACATCTGCTATGGAAGTAGTAATATTCCCGATAAGGCCGGGTATATTTTTATCATTTTTTTCCATGCCATCTTTCAGTGAAGCAACATTGTTTTTTGCGTTTTCAAGAGAAACATAAAAAGGATCTTTACCTGGATCGGCAGGTTGATAATTCTCAAATATAAGTTTAAAGGCATCTTCAAGCCCTTCTATAACAGACATGGCATTAACCGATCTTTTGTTCTTAAATGGTTGTTTACCTTTTGCCATAATCTCTTCACATATGGAAGAACACATGAAAAGCACGAGAAAGAATACAATTACTTTTGAATAAAAATTTTTCATAAAATCACCTCTTAAATAAATTTGTTTAAAAACCTGACAATCAAACTCTTTATTATACAGTCAAAATTTACATGAGAATCGTAACGCGTAACGCGTAACGCGTGACGGGAGGAACAATTTCTCATACCTGGTTGTGACCGAACCGGTCATGGTTGTTAGTTAAAAATCATTGCAGGAACATCACTTCCTTATTCAGTATATGTTAAAATATCCCGCATATTACACAAAACTTCTTCAGAGGATGGTTCACTGCATGGAATATGCTCGGAAGGGTCAGAACAGGGATGGACATGCCAGTATTTATAATTATCATATCCAAAGATTCTCTGGCAATTATTGATAAGAGCATAACTCTTTTTACCGATAAACGAATTATAATATATTTCTATAAAAGTGTTCTGAGAGATATCAATTCTGAATTCAAGTATAATATTTCTTTTCTCTACAGATATACTCTTACTGAGAGGGAAATATCTGGCTGTCAATGTGACAAGTTCGTTTTTAAAATTGTTCATTTAATGAGATTTTGTAGATTCCTTAAAGCAGTAATCAGGCTCTTTTTTTCTATAAAAAGGTCTTCCCATTTCATAATATCTTTTTCAATAATATAATCAAATTCATTTACTATTTCTCCAGATGATATTTTACTTTTTAATTCATCGATTGAAAAACCATATTTTGTTTCATATTCAAGTATTTCCAGTTCACATTCCTTCAAATAATCTTTTATACCTGCAATCATAAAATCAATTGCTTTATCTTCTGGAGAAGGGAAATGACTGAATATTTCTTTTGCTGATGAAGAAAGAGTCAGAATTGTCATAATACCACCTGATTTTAGTAATTATATTTTCTTTAATTTTAACAGTAAAAAAACAATTTTTCAATAGGGATTGAATGTTTTTTTAATGGCAATATGATTTATCTTCCGGGAAACAGGTCTGCCTTCAGAGAGATTTCATCAGTCCCACATGTTCCGGCTCATATCTGAAATATCTTGTAGTAAACATAAGGGATCTTCTGTTTGACATAACAATATCGGCACTCAGTATAGAAATCCCCCTGAACCGGGCATATTCTTCTATTTTTTTACCGAGCCTGTTACTCACCCATTTTCCCATGTAACTCTTCTCGACTATTATATTATTTACATATACTTCTCCCTGACCTGTCAGATGATCTTCATGGCAAGCGACAAGAAAAAAACCAAGAAGATTTTTCTCTTCTTCTGCAACAAAACTTACCATATGACCGGTTTTCAATTTATGATCAAGCTCATCGCAGAAATGTTCCCGGCAATTTTCTATTTCTTCATGAGAATAATTTCTCAGCGGTGATATGAGATTTTCAAGATTTTCTTTTATCAGCTTTATCATAAAAGGCAGGTCATCTGTCTTTGAAGGTCTTATAATAAATCCCTCCGTTTCATTCTTTCTCTCTTCACCTTCTTCAAGTTTTTTATAAAATTTTTTTCGTTCTATTTCATAACCTGATGAAATAAAGAACTTTATATTTTTTTCATCTGTAGAAGGCACTCTCAGAGCAATATGTCTCAGTCCTTTCATCCTTGAAATCTCTTCGGCTTTTCTGAGCAGTTCCGCCCGTACAGAACTTTCACTGCAGTGTTCTTTTACAGAGATGTCAAAAATCCATGCCTGAGGGATACCTGTGACAAGTTCATTATTTGCAGTATCCAGAAGAAGATAACCGAGAGGTTCGTCATGGCTTCCTGAAGCAATCAAAAATTTATAATCAGCAAGAACTTTTATAAAATTTAAAACCTCTTTCATTTCAGAAAGATATTTTTCCCTCACAGAATCGGGATTAACACCATGCCTTACAGGAGAAATCTGTAAAACAGAAGTTTCGGAAGCAAGATTTAATATAAAAGGATAATCTTTTTCTGATATTTCACGAATTTTCATAATAGTGATTTATATGAGAATCGTAACGCGTAACGCGTAACGCGTGACGGGAGGAACAAATTCTCATTCTTCGTTGTGACCGATCCGGTCATGCCTGTTAGTGAATAATTATTTTTACTCTATGATTACTTCAGTCATTATAACACTTATGTATTTTTATTTCTACCATATATACATGGAAAGAAATTTTGAGTATAATTACTGAGACAAACATAATCTGACCATAGACTGATAATCCACGCGTCACGCGTCACGCGTCACGCGTCACGATTCATTATTCAAATATCTTATCGAAGGTAATGACTTATGGCGTGTCCCAAATGCGGTAGAGAACAGCCGGATTTATACGAATGTTTTAAAAAATACGGAACATGTTATTTACTTGAAGAAGCTGATGATGAAGACATATATCTTCATGAAAAGAACTACAAAATTATCTATCTCCTGAGACGTGGCGGAATGGCCAATCTTTATCTGGGAGAAGAAATAAGCAATAAAAGTAAATGTGTAATAAAAGAGATGTACAGTTCCGCAATGAGTCCGGAAGAAAAAATATCTTTTATTTCCATGTTTGAAGTGGAAGCGTTTATGCTTATCAGTCTCAATCATCCTGCCATACCTTCCATAAAGGATTTCTTTATTGAAGATGATAATTATTATATAGTTATGGAATATATAGAAGGAGTCAATCTTTCCGACCTGCTCTATACTTCTTATAAAGGAGGATTTTCCGAAGAAGAAGCCATTTCTATCGGTATAGAAATATGCGATATACTGGAATGTCTCCACTCAAATATACCGCCTGTTATACACAGGGATATAAACCCCGGTAATTTTATCAGAAGAGACAGGGATAATAAAATTATACTGCTGGATTTCGGTATAGCTACAATATTTGAGCATGGACATGCCGAAACACTCATAGGAACTCCGGGATATATAGCACCTGAACTGTATGAAGGCCATATCGATATAAGGAGTGATATTTTCTCTCTCGGAGTAACACTCCATGAACTGTTAACCTGTATAGATCCATGTGAAAGAGTGCCCTTCGAATTCGATTTAATTCGCTCTATAAAACCATGTATTTCAAAAAAAATGGAAGCAATTATCCATAAATCCCTGGAGAAAGATATAAATAAAAGATTTAACAGCGTAACGGAAATGAAAGAAGAATTACTGGATCTTTATCGAATGTTGTATTATCAGTGAGCAGTGAGTAGTGAGTCGTGAGTCGTGAAAAGCGACCCTCTGTGGTCGCCCGGTACCGGTGAAAACTCCCATCACGCATTACGCATTACGCATCACGCATCACGCATCACGCGTCACGCGTCACGCGTCACGCGTCACGAATATAACGCGTCACGTACCATTAAGAAAGTACTATTTATTATGATAAAACATAAAATTATTATCTCCGGCGGAGGGCCTGCAGGATTGATGGCTGCTATAACTGCCCATGATTCCGGCATGGATACGGCCATAGTGGAAGGAAACGACAGAGTGGGGAAAAAACTCCTGGGTACCGGTAACGGAAGATGTAACATAACAAATAAATTTATAGATGAACAGAGATATTACAGTGAAAATCCCGGATTCCCCGGAAAGATTTTAAATGCCTTTACCTTGAACGATACAGTTAATTTTTTCAATACCACAGGTTTACCTCTTGTAACTCTGGAAGAAGGTAAGATGTTTCCCATGTCACTTCAGGCTTCTTCTGTGCTGGATCTGCTCAGACTTGCACTGGAAGAAAGAAATATTCCTGTTTACTGCAATTCAAAAATCAAAGAAATTGTTAAAAACAGGGTATTCACTCTGAAAACAGGTGATAATAAACTATATGAATGTGAAAGGCTTATCCTGGCCACAGGAGGGAAATCCGTTTCTTCAACAGGTTCTGACGGATCAGGTTTTTGTCTGGCCATTAAACTGGGCCATAGCCTGGTAAAACCTCTTCCCTCTCTTGTACAGCTAAAACTTGACTGTAAATATCTGAAAGCCCTGTCAGGCGTCAAATTTGACGGAGAAGCAGACATATCTGTTAATAAAGAAAGCAAAAGAAAGGAAAAAGGAGAAATATTATTTACCGATTACGGTATTTCAGGGCCTCCTGTACTTCAATTAAGCAGAATTGCCTCTTCCGGTCTTTCGTCAGGGCAAAAAGTAACAATTAAAATCAATATATTATATACAATGACGGAACAGGACGTAGAAAATTTTTTAGAAAATCGTCTGGCTGTGTTCAATTACAGAACTGTTCATGACTCTTTCATAGGCGTGATAAATAAAAAACTCATACCGGTACTGTTAAAAGAAGCATGTATAAAAAATAATACATTATGCAGTGATTTAACATGGAAAGAAAAGAAAAATCTCTTCAGACTGCTGAATTGCTGGGAATTTCCCGTGAGATATACAAACGGATTTAACAACTCCCAGGTAACAGCAGGAGGAGTCAACACAAAAGAAGTGGATGAAAAGACTCTCGAATCAAAGATTGTGTCCGGTCTTTATTTTGCGGGAGAAATACTGGACATAGACGGAGACAGCGGAGGATTTAATCTACAGTGGGCCTGGAGTTCCGGTTATGTTGCTGGTAAAAGTGCGGCAGGTGATCGGTGAGCAGTGACCAGGATTAATCACCACTCACTGTTCACTATAATCGTGACACGTAACGCGTGACGCGTGACGGGTGACGGGTAAGTAATGTAAGAAAAATAACTCCGGCAAATTGTTAGAACAATTATTGGCCTCGCGTCACGCGTTACGCGTTACGCGTCACGATATAAACTGTAACTATGATGTAGTTATTTCCTGACAGTTCCTAAGTACCGCTCCAAATAAGTTCGTAACCATTTTATCAGCTTCTGCCTGACAGGCTCTTACAAAGAAAAATAATTTGCCTTATATCATTTGTTTTACAGACAATAAATTAACCCTTATTTAATTTTTAATACTATA
>CAYSLJ010000176.1:0-14114 GCA_964431735.1 uncultured Synergistia bacterium
TTTAAAAAACTTTCAATTCTATAATATCTTCGTCACAGACTTCATAATCCCTGTTTACCCTCTGGCCTGTATATTTTTCTGACGATCCCCATATTCTTGCATACTGGAGACCGGCTTTCAGATCTTTATGAACCCTTTCGGCAAAGTCAAGGACAGTGCTGCCTTTTTTCATGATAAAGGGGGCATCGAAATTTGCTTTCTGCTGATAATGAGCTTTACTGTAGACCCTTACAATATCTAAAAGTTTAAAAAATTCTCCTTTCACTTCATCTATATTTGTGCCTGATATGGCAGATGTTGTTATGACAGGAAATCTTCCGTTAATTTCTTCTTCAAGTAATTCAAGTCCTATTTCGGAATCTTCCATATCAGCTTTATTTCCTATTATAAGAATTTTCTTTGGGATTATTGATGTTTCACATTCTATATCTTCCATAGTGAATACAGGTTTTATTTTATAATTTTCTATTTTTTTTATGGATTCTTTGAATTCTTTCAGGGGATCGACTGTGAGGTCTATAATAATGGAAATTGCGTCAGAGTTCCTGAGTATATTATTCAACCAGGTCTCGGCAAATTCATCTGTAAAAGGAGGGATATCTACAAGTTGAATTTTTATATTCTTATAGGTCATCATTGCCGGGAGGGGAAATCTTGTACTGTAAGGATAGGGAGCCACTTCAGAACCTATATCTGTAAGAAGGTTTATAAGAGATGATTTGCCGCAATTGGGCATGCCTGTAAGAATTATCTGTCCTGCTCCTTCTCTTTTAATATCGTATCCCATAGATTTTTTGCTTCCATGTTTTTTTGCCATATCTTTTTTCAACTGCGATATTTTTTTTCTCAGATCTGCTTTAAGTTTGTCCGTTCCCTTGTGTTTCGGCATAATGGCAAGCATGTTTTCAATGGCATTTATTTTTTCCTGAGGTGTTTTTGCTTCTTTATAGACCCTTTCTGCTTCATAATACTGAGGAGTTAAATTGGCAGGCATAATTTATCCATCCGTAACGCGTAACGCGTAACGCGTAACGCGAGATTTTCTCGTTAATTTTTATTTGCACATACAATTATATCTATTTTTTCATGAAAAATAAATAGGGCTACGACAAATATTGCTATTTCATTTTAATTGTGTTACACTTTTTGTAGTACAGTTCAAATATATACCGGGGTAAGCATAAATAATACATAACTGCTCTCGTGACGCGTCACGGGAAGAGAACCTTTATTACATGCTTATGGTCAGGTCAATAATAGAATTTTCTGATGTATTACGCATTACGCATCACGTATCACGCATTACGCGTCACGAATATATCGGGAGGAATCAATTTATGAAAGACAAAAGTATATCTGAGATAGTGTTTGACAGGGTTAAAAAAGGAGCAGAATTTGTTGCTGAAAAAGGCGGAGAATTGAGAGATAAAGCCATAAAAAGTTCGGAGAAATTTGCCCGTACTCAGGGGCTTAAACTTGATATAGATAATCTTCAGGAGAAAAAACAGAAGAAATTAAAACAGCTCAGTTACCTTGTATATAATCTTTATACTAAAAATGAAATAGCTCATCCGGAAATAAATGCAATATGCCAGGAAGTAAGAGGTATTCAGTGCCAGATAGACGAAAAGAGAATAGAAGTCGATATGATTAAGAAAAATAAAGGTGAATACGGAACTGATTCTGATTTTTAAGGTGTATTATGTATACCTGTCCTCAATGTAACAGAAAAGTAGATTCTCTTCTGAAACAGATTTATTCCTCAGGCCAGGTCTGTAGTATCTGTTTTCAACTGGAAATAAAGGAAGGACTGCTTGAAGACCTTGAATGGCAAAAATTTCAATTGAAAACAAGGCTGGGAGAAATAATGGATAAAAGTTTCTGGGAAAAGGATTTTAAAGAAGAAAAAAAATATCTCAGAGAACAGATACAGATATGTGAAGAGAAAGTAAATAAATTGAATGATGAAATCAATGAACTGGAAGATTTTAGCTGAAAGCCAGACCGGATAGGTCATAACGAAGAATGAGAATTTGTCTCTCCTGTCACGGGTTACGCGTTACCCGTTACGATTCTCATATAAATCAGGAAGGAGAAAGTTTGTATGCCGAGATATTGCCTTCTCTGTGGAAGTGGTAATGATAATACGACTTTATTTTGCGCTGCCTGCGGTACAGAACTGGTTGAAGATGAAATAAATATAATAGAAGAAAAATCTATAGAAACTGATTCTGTAGCCATAACCCGTGTTCCTGCTCCCGACGGAAGTGTAGGCCGTGATGAAAGGCCTTTAATGGTTATACCTGACGGCACTATTTTACGAACATATCAGGTATTTTATTTAACCTGTGGAGGTATGGGAGCAATTTATAAGGCTGTAGATCTCAATACCCAGAAAGAATATGTTATAAAAGAAGCCATGTCTACAGATTCTACAGAGAAAACCAGATTTATGATGGCTCTTAATGATGAGAAAAACAGACTCATTACTCTTGATCATCCGGGTATAGTAAAATGTCATGAATACTTTGAAGAAGGTGACTCTTATTATCTGGTTATAGAATATGTTGACGGGCAGACATTGAGTGCTATTCAGGCCGGAGTGGAACCGGGCTTTATTCTGGAAGTGGATGTGTTGAACTGGACCGTACAGCTTTCGGAGATATTACATTATCTTCATACAAGACAGCCTCCTGTCATATACAGAGACTTGAAACCGAGTAATGTTATGGTGACGCATCTTGGAAAAGTTAAATTAATTGATTTCGGTATAGCCAGGGTTTATAAGAAAGATAAGAGGATGGATACTGAAATTATAGGCACTGTAGGTTTCTGTCCTCCCGAACAGTACGGGGACGGTCAGACAGATCACAGATCTGATATATACAGTCTGGGTGCTATGATGCATTCACTTATGACCAATATAATTCCCGGTTCTCAGAGTTCCAATCCTTTCGAATTCTGTTCTGTTAGAATGGTAAATCCCAATGCAAGCAGACAGATTGAAGCGATAATAAAAAAAGCTACCAGAATAGAGAGGGAAGAGCGTTACGAGAGTATGGAACATATGTGGGGAGTTTTGAACAGTGCCTATAAAAATGCATCTGAACAGTTACTCGGCATGCCGCGACTTGAAGTAGATCCTGTCAATCTGGATATAATGAGAATAGGCATAGATGAAAAAAGAAATGCCCGTTTTCTTATAACAAATGCCGGTAAAGGTACGTTAAAAGGAACAATTACCCCTCCCGCCATGAAAGGGATTTCTATTTTTCCTCTTGAAATTAACAGTAATAAACAGGTAGTAGAAATGGAAGTGGATGGATCTCTGGTTCCTCCTTATAAACAGCAGAAGATTAATATAGCTATCAAAACAAATGGAGGAAATTTTGTCCTTCCTGTTAACTTTTCCGTCGGCTTAACACCTAAACTGGCAGTTAATGTAAGTGCCCTCCAGTTTGTACTTCACAATGATCAGGTTTCTTTTTTAAAAGAAATAATCCTATTAAATAAAGGTGCTGCCATACTTGAAGGTGTGGCAAGATGTAAAGATCCATGGGTCATACTCAGTCATAAAGAGTTCAGAGGAAATTTTGTGAAATTTTCTGTTCAGATAGATCCTTATAACCTGTTTCCCGGGAGATCTTATTGCAGTAAGATTATTTTAAATACCAATGGCGGAACAAAAGAAATAAATATTCAGGTTTTCTTAAGATTATCTTTTGCACATTTAGAAGATACTCTCGCTCATATAGAACAGGGAAAAGAAAAGGTTCGTTTAAGCCAGATGCTCAGAGATTTACGTGTAGAAGACCCGGAAGTCAGAAAAGACATGATTATCAGTCTGAATGAACACAGATACAGGGATCTGTTTATACCTCATTTTATGGAAGCCATGGAAAGAGATAGTGAGCCAGAGGTCAGAGAAACTGCTGCAGAAGTACTCTATACACTGTTAAATAAGGAAACAATCCCTTCTTTTATTGAAGCTTTAAGCGATTCTTCTCCTAAAGTCAGAAAAATTGCCGTAGAAGCTTTAGAAAAACTTGGAGGAGAAGAGACCTTTGAATATGTATCAAAGCTTGTAACAGATGGGAATGCTGATGTCAGAGCGGCAGCCACCAGAACTGTTGCAAAATTCGGACATAAGAAGTTTGTAGATACCATTACTCCTATAGGTAAGGCAGTTAAAGAAATGGACATAGAAACAGCTACAAGAGGATTGAAAAGTGTTCAAAATGCGGCTAAAGGTTTCTGGAACAAGTTTTTGAAGAAGAAGATCGATTGAATAAAATCAGGTTTCGGGTTTCAGGTTTTCTTAACCCGAACCCCGGAAGCTGGCACCTGTATTTTAAAGAAATCTGCAAAAATTATTTAAATATATAAACAAAACTGTTACCATAGTCTGTAACATAAAGTTTTCCTGAAGAATCTACTGCTACATCACAGGGGTTATTGAACTGTCCGTCACTGCTTCCCTGAGATCCTATAAGAGAGATTACACTCCCTTCAGAATTAAATATCTGTATACGATTATTTCCTGTATCTGCTACATAAATATTTCCGGAAGAATCTACTGTTATACCTGTAGGCACCATCACTGAAATTGACCTGCCGCACTGCCATTACTTCCCCAGGACAGTAAAAATTCCCCGGCAGATGAGAATTTGACTATACGGGAATTACGCATGTCTGCAACATAGATATTCCCGTCCCTGTCAATAGCTATACCCTGAGGGCTGTTGAGTTGACCGTTCCCTTCTCCATATCCTCCGAATTTTGTAACAAAACTGTAGCAATAACATGGACTGGAAAGAAGGTAACAGCATAGAAGCAGAAAAAGGAATATAAAAAATACTTTTTTCATAAAAAATAAACCTCCTTGTAATAATAATTATCTATAAATTTCTTCGGTTCAATATAAAATTCCTTTTAGTTTCAATAAAAAAAGATTTTGTAATATTAAATAAGCTGTATGTATCAATATAAATATGAAAAAGAATAGAATTCTTTGAAAGATAAATTTTTTTAGAGTTTTATTGAACAGATTTGATTTATGTGTTATAATATATTTACAATAGAGAATATTATACTGCAAAATGGAGGCGTTTATCTATTAAATTTTACTTTAGAAAAGGTTTTAGTCTCATAGAAATATTAATTGCCATATCTCTTTCAGGTATTTTACTTGTAATGCTCTGCGGAGTGTTTGTTTACGGATTGAAAGCCATTGAAAAAAGTCGTTATCGTGCTACTGCAATGAATATTGGAGACAGGAAAATTACTTATGCCAGAAAGATGATAAAGGAACTGGTTAAAGAAGCTGATTCTTCTAACATAGTAGGTTCCAGAGCCTATGAGCTTCTTTCAAAGGGAGATGAGCCTAATTCTCAGGTTAAAGTTGGCGGTGTGAATGTAACATCTGCTGAGACAGGGAAAATTAAAATTTTTAAAATCAGTCCCCTTGAACCTGTAAATATAGATGTCCATGGTTTTGTTAAAATAGCGGGTACAGCCAGATATGAATATAAAATGCATATGGAGGATTATAACCTGGGTGACTGTCTGAAAAAAGTCAAAGTAGAACTTTACTGGAAAGAAGAAAATATGGGTTCTACCAGTCTTTCTATTCAAAGTCTTCTTTCGGAAGATTATAAGTAATAAAGGTGATCAGGTGTATATGAAAAAACAAAAAGGTTTTACCATTCTGGAATTGTCAGTAGTGATTGTTATTTTCGGTATGTTTTTAATAGCTATTTATACTATTCTGGATGCAGGTCTTAAAGGATGGAATCTCGGAAAAAACAGAACGGAAATTCAGAACAGCGGCGAAGTACTTATAAGAAGGCTTGTTCGTGATATTACTATGGGAAGCAGGGATTCTATGGTGATTGACCCAAATGGCACCTATATCTGTGTGGAAAGTCCCATGTTAAACGGAGAATATAAATATAACCAGGATACAGCAGGTTTTCCTTACTGGCAGGGTCATATATTATATTACCTATATCTGGATCCCGGTACTGGAAAGAAGACGATTTATCGTAATTATATAAGTCATCCTCAGAGAATTTCCCCTGTTCCTCTGAAACCTGGAATCAGCAATATGACACCTCCTTCTATTCCGTCTGCAACTCACAGACCCTTTGCGTCTGATGTGGATAATTTTCAAATAACTCTGGAGGATTCTTTTACTCATCCTCTGGTAAATATAAAAATTATATATAGAAAAACCCCTGAAAAATATGATCCCAATAGTTCCGGAAGGTATTCCGTATCAGGTACTGCAGAAGGTAAAGGTGTAGAGATTTTTGAATTACAGGCTTCTGCAGAGCCGAGAAATTAAAAATATCAGTCAGGAGGCGACATAGTATGAAATTAAAAAAGAACCGGGCCGGTATGGCTCTGATAAGTGTTTTATTGCTTACAGTAATGCTGTCCATGTTAACAGTTTCCATGGTATTTATAAGTACCAATCATGCCGGTATGATGGGTAATGCGGAACAGCAGATGAATGCGCTTAAAGCTGCCGAAGGCATGGCAGAATATGCTCTCTGCCAGTTGAATAAAGACCTCAACTGGTCACCAACAAGCTCTTCACCTTCCCTGGATTTCGGAAAAGCAAAAGCCTATCTTTACTTTACATCTGCTTCTACAGAATACCTTTCCTATAACAATCTTAAAGGTAAGGACCCTGTAACCCGTTCTGGAAATGATAAGCTTGCAGGTCAGAAAGTGCCTGCTTTTACTGCCGAACTTATCTGTAAAGGTACCTGCGGTAATGCTGTAAAATATCTGAAGGTTATTTATCTGAGAAACGATATTTACTCCTATCCTGTAATTGCCGACGGGAAGATCGTTATTGACGGAGGAAATGTTAAGATTTATGGTGATTACACAGATGCGAATAATCCCGGTGGTGGAAATATTCATTCTAACTGGATCGGAAGTGGCCCCAGTATTGAAAGAGTTTCATCTACCTGTGCCATTGATGCAAAAGGAGGAGTCGCTTCTGCTGCCGGTAAAATTGAAGGTATGGATCCAAATACAGATCCGAATGTAAATGTAACTATAAGAGAGAATCTAGAAAATGACGGAAAACTGCCTGTTGATGAAATTAACCCTTCCGATATTATAAGCAAACATATCACCGAGAAAGCTGTTTCACCCGGTACCTATCTGATTTCACCTCTTTATTATATACCGAATGATCAGGCTGTAATGAAGGAAATACTGGAAAAGGCCAGGGCAAAGACAACTTTGAGCCAGGAAATGAAAGATTATTCCCTTACAAAGGTGCCAACTCCAACCAGTTTATCAGAAGCTGTTAATATGGGCAATGTAAATACATCTGGATGGAAGTCTACCAATGGTTATAATGTTAATTATAATGTTGCTATTACCACTGTTGAAGGTGTCACCTATGATGCCAGAGAAGGTGTAATTCCTGAAGCAGAACTCGGATGGGATAAAATCAGGGTCGCATCTATTACCACTACAAGAACTATAACTGTCAGTGGTACAGAAGAACATACTCATGGCATATGGCCTTTTAAATGGAAATCAGAAGACCCTACCAGCGGTGCAGGAACTACTGTACAGACTATTGCAGTAGACCCCGGGCTCCTTGAATTTAAACTTTCTCCCTATAACGGAAGTTTTGAAGAATACCAGCCTCCAGAATGGTTAACAGAAACAATTAATGGCCAAAAAGCTCTTCTTGAGAGTGAACCTTTAGGTCTTGCAAAACTGGAAGGATCGGGGAAGAATTTTACAACAACAGATTATCTTCCTATAGATGTAGATAAAAAAAAGGGTACCAATTATACTTCAGATGAACTGGGCTTGAAAACAACTGCCACTACTACAGCAGGTGAAAAAAATTCTGTAGATGTTGAACTGGGCTTTGAGCTTACAGATGATATTTATATAAGTGGCACCCCGGGTGCCAACGATTATAAAGTTCCTCTGGATGACCTTGTAGGGACGTCCAAATCTCCGAAGATTGAAAATAATATCTTCAGAATAATGGGGTTTACCTATCAAGATAAAATAGGCGGCAAAACTTATAATCTTAACACTAAATTCAATTTGAATGATAAGAATATTTATTCAGGTTCCCATGTAGTGCTTGGTACAGAAGTATCGGGGAAAGGTTCTATTATTTCGAAGGGTAAGATTGCATATGTATATGACGGTATAAATAGCAATGAAATTCTTTCTATTTCAGACGATGATCTGTATATACAGACTACGAAACATGGTGAGTATAATGTAAATGGCTATCTTTATTCAAGTGATGATGTATGTATAGAAGATTTTAAAGAAGGGGGAGCCCTTGCAGGAGCTATAAAGTCGGATGGAACCGGGGTACCTGGTGATATGTTTATAAAAGGTACTTTACTGGGCATGAATTCACATAAAGATACAGACGGAGATGCCAATAATAATGATTCCATCAGTATTAAAGGGGAAAGAGATAAGATTTTTATCCATGACTCCAGCGGATGGCGCAGACTGGCTGATGTAAGACCCGATGGTTTCTCTGTCAGAATCGGAAGCTGGTTTGAATTGAATTAGTATTTGTAATAAAAAAAGCGGTCGAAAGACCGCTTTTTTTAATTAAGCTCAAACCAGCTCATTCTTCTTACACGGAAATAATCTCCTCTCATGTCTGTCAGCAGGCCCCAGCCATACGAGTTATAGGTGAATATTTTATTCTTATTGTTTGTAATTCTGATAGATTCATTCCCATGATCATCTGTTCCGCTATTATTACAGTTCAGTCCTATAATAGAGCCATTTATGTGCATATCCGGTTCAGATCTATCTGAAGAATTAATTATTACTGCTCCGGCAAGAGCACCTTCCGGGTCGAATTCCTCCAGAGATACGTCATCGTCAGAATAGAGATACCCGTTTATGTTATATTTACTGTTAGGTGTAGTCTGTATTATAAGATCGTCTTTTGCTATACATGTAATTTTACTGCTTTCAATCCCTTTATGAAGGAAGGCTATTTTACCTTTTGAAACCATAGAACCCTGACCTTCTACGTTCACTCCGAGAATTAAATTGGCATTCGAATAGATTGTATGTCCTTTCATGTCCATGGACGCGTCCACTGCATATGTTTTATTATTTATATTATATACAAAACCCATTATACGGAATATATCCTCGTCTGTTCTGGCAGCTTTTCTTGTCTCTCTTAAATCTGTATCTTCTTCAATCGGATCCAGACGTCTCGCCGTTTTATAATCATCACAGACAAGGCTGTTCAAGTCTTTTGTTATATCGTCTGAACTGGCATCGACACTGGCTATATATAAATCTTCAGTCAGAGAAAATTTACCGTCAATTACATGCATTGCTTTACCGTCTATTACAGTTTCTTTACCTATTGTAAAATCTGAAGATATTCCATTTTCGTTATAACCTGACGGATAAAATCTGGCTACTTTACAGTCAGTATCCAGCTGAGCGAGTCCTATATCTTCTGTCCCTTCAATCAGACCATCTTTTATAAAACTGGCAAGCAGAGGCTGTACATCAACCGATATAGTACTGTAGGCGCCTTCGTTTTCTTTATAGTCTCCCGTATTGGGATCATACGTTCCTTCACTTTCTGCCGCCTCGTCAGCATAGGTATATTCCGGTTCAACTGTGGTTGCCCAGTATATGATATTATAGGGAGACAGTGTAAATGTGGAACTTGAAACACCAAGCTGGGAAGGACTGTATTCCCTGGAAACAGACCCTGAAGCACTTTCCGGTCTGGTCACAGTTTCATACCATGAGTGTTGATTGCCATATTCATCTACAGAGGTTCTGAGTTCGTTGTGTACACTTGTACCTGTTATTTTGAGTGATACGCCTGCAGTTATCTTTGTTCCTTTTATCGTATCCCATCCTCTGGGGCCATAGTCTGGATCGGTATTTTTTTCTCTTATATCCTTTGTTACTCCTTCTACATCTGTATATCTGACATGATAAGTAGTTTTGACGTTTACGGTGTTCCATCCATTTGTTTTACTTTTTACCATGTCATGAATTGCGCTCTTAAAATCGGAGCTCCTTTTTGCCGCCCCTAGCAGTGGTTTTTCCAGATATGTAGTGTTCATAATTTTAAGCATTTTTGACCTGTCATCCGGTATGTAGAGGAGGGGAGTAATAAGAAATGTTCCTGAACCTATTTTAGATGTACTGCCTCCCGATGCATCCATGATTTTATCAGGAGCCATAATTTTATTGTTTATATCCATTTTTTCAAAATCTACAAGCCCATATTTTCCGAGATTTTCTTTTATTCGCAATTTATTCGGGTCATCCCGGTTCAATGCAATTTTACCTGCAGCAGATGCAATGCCTCCATGGGCATTTACTATATCCAGGTTATTGAGCTGTTCTATACTGTTACCTTCACCGTTCCAGTTGGAATGAAAATTTCCTGGCATAATATGTGCGTCTGATGAAGAATAACCTCTGATATCTATATTTCCACTGCCGTCAAATATTATTTTTCCCTGTGAATTAAGTGAATATGGATATACGTCATCTCTTACAAAAATAACCTTTACATATTTTACAGTTCTTCCTGCCTGACCTTTACATATAATTTCTGCAGAGTAGGCAGGGATTGTTCCGTTATTAAGTACTGTATCTCCTGTATCGCCTCTTTTTACACATGTCGGAGATGTCAGGTTATTATAAGAGCGATATTCATTCCCTGTAAAGGTTATACTTCCTGTCGCCCCTTCCAGAGATATGGTCATATTATCTTTCGGATCTGTTCCTCCCATACCCCATTTCGGATTTTTGTTAAGCTCTGCCAGAGCACATTCTGCCACTGCTTCTGCTGCTTCGAGAGCTCTTGTCTTATCTTCTACATTTCCCATCATCTGTAAATAATTTGTGCTTATAAAAACCATTGATATTGTAAACATTGCTATAAGGGCTGTAAGCATCAGCACTGTAACCATTGCGATACCATTATTATTTTTTATAAAATTCATAAATGTGTCCCCCTTTTGCAAAATTTAAGAGCACAGGAATTTTCATTTTTGTTGCCGCAAAATAAAGCTTTATATAAAACCTGTGTAGATGCAATTTATCTAAATAATTTAATTTTTCGGTTCTACAGAAGCCTGCATCTCACCGAGTTCTACTCCTTTATTTTCTGCCGTTCCTGATACTGAATACCGGGATATATCCTGATTGGGATTTTTATGCTGTTTTGTTTGCAATTTACGGCATAAAAATTTTATATTCACAATATTGTCTTTAACATCTATATTAAATTTTTCCACATTGGCCAGTACTGCTTTATGTTTCGGTGTAGCCGAATTATCGTCAGGAGAGGTCATATCATCAATGACAGGTATGTAAATCTGCGGAGACGTCCTCTGGGGATGGTCCATGTAATGACGATATAATCTGTCATTATTTTTATAATAGATGATATATCCGTTCCAGTACGGAATACCTGTTTCAGTCTGATTGTATGTATATTCTCCGTTAAGTACGGGAGTTTCAAAACATACAGACTGACAGTTCGGATCGATAATTACGGAACTCAATGAGGACATAGATAGTTCTCTGACCATTCTTCTGAGTACTATTTCTCCGTTTCCCTGAAGATCCGATCTTCTATGTCCTATGTTCCATCCTTTAAGTCCTGCATCCAGAATAGTATAAACAGCCAGCATTATAAAAGAATACAGTACAATAACAACTCCCAGTTCAAGCAGGGTAAATCCCTTCAAACTGAATTTAAAACTATATTTCATTTTCATTTTTTAACCTCATAAAAAAATATAATACTATGACATCTCCCGGCTCAAGCAGAGTAAATTCATTTATATTTAATTTACTGACATGAGCATAAGCATGTAATAAAAGTTTTCCTTTTGTCACGCTTTACCCGTTACGCGCCACGATAGCATATATGTTTTATTTATGCTCATCTCAGTCAAAATTAATGTAAAGGCCAATTTTTTCCTCTTGAAACGATACTTTCCAATACAACTTTTTGAGGCCCTACTCTTTCTTCTTCCCACGTTACTTCTACTCTGATTTTTTTAAGCCATAAATCATAATATACCATGGAAAGTGTATAGTAATAATCTGTAGAACCTGTTACTGTAACTGTGCCTTCGGCTTTTAAAGACACAGGCGCCGGGTCAGGCCATATGGTATACAGAGTACTGTCTCCTGCAACCGAATTATCATCAATTGTAACTGTTTTGACCGATGTATCTCCATCTGTGATGATTTTTCTTAATTCGTCACCTGTTATTTTAGTTCCCTGAACTGCATTCATAA
Source organism: uncultured Synergistia bacterium (assembly GCA_964431735.1). GTDB lineage: Bacteria > Vulcanimicrobiota > SpSt-956 > SpSt-956 > JAKJGF01 > CALARM01. The sequence continues at coordinate 12,325 of CAYSLJ010000176.1, forward strand.
GCCTTCTGACCTGTACAATTTTTTTATCTGCAATATTAAAAGCATCGGTTCTTAAACGCCCTTTATTAATAGCATTCAGGCCGTAAACAAATACGCCGCAGAGCATGGTAAGCAAAACGCCTGATAATCCTGTTGCAATAACTATCTCACTGAGACTGAAACCTTTTTCCCTTTTTATAGTTCCACCTCCAGAAATAAATTTATTATAGTTACTTTCATAACTTATTAGAAATTAAGTGCTTCGTGACGCGTGACGCATTAAGCGTTACGCGAGGATTATCTGTAATTTGTTATAAACTACACTGTATATTACGAATTATAACATATTTTTTATATTTTATATAGATGCAATTTTTTTTATATCCCTATTGATTTTTTGTTATTTTGTGGTACAATACGATATTTACTTTTTGTACAGGTAGAAATTATGATTCATATAAATCAGTTTCCGGAACATATGAGAAGAAATTACCTGATTGATTCCATAGCAGGTATTTTCTGGGGATTATTGCAGGGACTGGTTATTGCTTTTACAGGTGTAATATTGAGGCGTCTTCATGGCGGTCCTCTTCTGGTAGCTTTTATTGCCCTGGGCCCATGTATAGCAAATTTAACCACTCTCTTCTGGGGTTATATGTCTACAGGGAGAAATAAACTTTTATGGTGTGTTGTACCGACAGTTTTTTCAAGAGGTATTTTGATTTTTACTTTTTTTATAGAAGATCCTTTTATACTTACCATATTATTCTATATTTATTTTCTGGGTGAAGCAGTTTCCGTTTCTCCTTACAGTGCCGTTATGAAAGGTGTTTATCCCGATAATTACAGAAGCCAGGCTATGGGATATGTACGTGCCCTGGCTATTATATCCACCCTTGTCGGTGCCGCTGCGGGAGGAACATTACTGGATATGGGAGGGTTTTACAGTTATAAGCTGGTTTTTCCTGTTGGAGGAATGATGGGAGTGATTTCTTCCCTGATTTTTAGCAGATTAACCATTATTTCTACAAATGGAAACGGTGAGAATTCCCTTCACGAATTAAAGGCAGTATCAAAGAGTTTGAAGAATATTCTTACAAGCCCTGTGCTTTTGTATCTTTATTCTGTAGAATTTATCATAGGCCTTGCAAATCTCATAGGTATAGGAGTATATCCACTGTTTCAGGTAGATATATTGAAACTCTCCAACTCTGCCGTAGGACTCCTGAGCGTTATGAGTTCCGCAGGAGGTATAATATTTCTGTATATATGGGGACGCATTAATGTAGGAAGAGTCAATTTTTCATCCTTCAAAATCGTTCTTTCCATGGTGCCCTTTATTTCGCTTTTATATATAGTGGCACATAATATATATCCACTCTGTATGGCTTCTTTTATTGCAGGCATGTGCTGGAATGCATGGGATATACTCTTTATGAATTATCTGCTTCAGAGCACAGGGAATGACAATATAGGTAAAAGTTATGTATGTGTCCGCTATACTCTTATGGGTATAAGAAGTTTGATGGCTCCTCTTCTTATAAAACTTTGCGGAAATGTAATAATAAGCCTCTATCTTGCTACAGGTCTTGCTTTTCTCGGTATAATACTTATGATAAGATTACAGGGCAGAGATGTGGCAAGAGAACTGCGTAAGACAGAGATCCTGTTGAATCAGTAAATAGCTTGTCATACAGGCAACACACCTCGTAATGCGTAAAGCGTAATGCGTGATGTGTGAGACGTAATTTTATATACTAAGTACCGTAACAGGTAAAAGGGTACCCATAAAAAGCTTCTGCCTGGCAGGC
>CAYSLJ010000177.1:0-14082 GCA_964431735.1 uncultured Synergistia bacterium
TGACTTTTCGGATAGGCTCTAATTACCGCAACAGGTAAATTGGTACCCAAAAAAAATATGGCACTCACTCCTGTCCCTGGCCGGGCTCTGGAGGAAAAGATATGCCGTATTAAAAGAGAGTTATAAATTATATAGATGCAAAATATTAAACGTCTAAAAAACCAGTTTGTCACGCAACAGGATCATATATTTTCCGGAAGAGTCCGGCCAGGGACAGGTTTTAATATGGGTACTAACTTATTTGGAGCGGTACTAAGGAGTTGTAAAAAAATAACCTTATCATATTTACTGAGGTGAGCATAAATAATAAATATCTGATCTCGTAACGCGTAACGCGTGACGCGTGACGGGAGAAAGACTGTTATTACATGCTTATGCTCAGGTCAGTAAAATCGTTACGCGTTACGCGTTACGCGAGGACAAAAACCATAATTTTCCAGAGTTATTTTCTTACAGTCCCTAACAGGCATGGACCGTAGCTGACAGCTAACTGCTGAACGGTTACATTAAATTTACAACTGGCTGTTAATAGGGTATATATTTTTCTCCAGAACCTGGCAGGGGAAAGGATTTGAAAAAATATTACTTTCCCGATAGGTTCTTACCGGTTTTATAGTTAAATAGGTTCTGGGTTTTAATCTTCCTGACCGGACCTGACATCTAAAACCTGAAAATTGAATAGATTATTTTTTTACAGTTTTTAAAATCTGTAAACGTATAAATTTTTATACTCACCTCCATAGAAGGATTTGTCTTTATTATATAGAATTTTTAAATTTATGAGAAAATATTTAACTGCTCTTATTCATATTATAGCTACCGTATGTATAAGTTCTCTTTCACTTCTATTCTCTCTATTCGATTCATCGGGAGAAAGCCAGAGATGGTGTGCTCAGATGTGGGGCAAAGCATGCCTCTGCGGTGCAGGAGTCACATTAAATGTAAACGGTCTTTCTAACATTAACGGGAAAGGCCCTTTTATCTTTGTCTCAAATCATCAGAGTTATCTTGATATATGGGTTTTACTTGCTGCCATACCTTATTCTTTTCGGTTCGTTGCAAAAAAATCTCTTTTTTCCTGGCCTTTTATAGGATGGCATCTTCAGAGATCCGGACATATTCCTATTGACAGGGCCAATTCAAAAGCTGCTGCAAAATTATTACTCAATGCCGTTCAGAAGGTTAAGAATGGGACAAATATAGTAATATTTCCAGAAGGTTCAAGAAGTGAAAGTGATACATTGGGCGAATTTAAAAGGGGTGCCTTTACGCTTGCAGCAAGGTCCGGTGCCACGATTATACCTGTTATAATCAAAAATACGGCAAAACTTTTTCCCAATACAGGTTTATTTGTTTATCCAGGGTCTGTAGAAGTCAATATTCTTACTCCTGTAGATACAGGAAGTTTCGGCCCCAAAAAAGATGAAGAACTTATGGCACATACGTGGAATATAATGAATGACTGGTATCCGTTGAATGAAAATCGTAATGCGTAATGTGTAATGATAATTATCGTGGCAGCACTTAATAATATAAAAAACTCCCCGTTTACAGGGAGTTTTTTATATTATACCCGGATATATTATGATGCATCAAACAACACGTATTGCGATATAATTAACGAATTAATTGTAATGCCATCTGAGTCATCTTTTCCATTGTCTTGAATACTGCAAAGCTTGAATTGTATGCTGTCTTTGCTTCTATGGCCTTCATTGTCATTGCAACCATATCTACATTGGACATTTCAAGGCTGTGCGGTTTTATCTTTCCGAGACTGCCTTCACCTGATACTCCTACTACTGCATCTCCTGACTTATCTGATGCTACAAAGCTTGACTTTCCTGATGGTTTTAAGCTTGTAGGATCTGAGAAGTTGGCTACAGCTACCTGGTAAAGAGGTGTCTTTTCGCTTATAGTCTGTCCTGTTACAGGATTTGTAATCTTTGATAATCCATAGACTTTACCTGTATCGTCTACTTCAAATCCTGTATATTTGCCACCATAGAGTTTTGTTTTTGGATCGAGGGGGAGACTTACATTGACAGGATCACCGTTCCTTGCACCTTTTTCATCTAACTGGAAGCCCTGAACATTTAATCCGTCCGGTGTTACAAGGGTTCCGTTTTCATTGAATTTAAATTCTCCTGCTCTCGTATATTTGGTCTGTTCTCCGTCAGATACTACAAAAAATCCGTTACCGTCTATTGCCATATGGGTAGGATTCTTTGTGTCTTTTATAACACCCTGTTTCATGGATACAGATAGATTGGAAGTTTGAACTGCATTTATTCCTGAACCTTCAACCATTTCCTGAAAATTCATGTCAGTTGTCTTTGCACCTACTGTGGTTACCTGGTTCATCATGTCAAAATAGTGGTTACTCATATTCTGATAGTTACTGATCTGTTGCCCTACTTTACTATAATCCATAATAAATACCTCCTTAAATATTTTATGCCTTTATCAGGCTAATTGATCATCAATAGATACTTCAAATTTATCCAGTTTAAGTCCTGCTGCAGAGAAAGCTGCTTCAAGACTTTCCATGTTTCCTTCAAGAGCCTTTTTGGCTGTTTTGGTACCGGTCTTGAAGTTAACTGAAACAGTTCCTTTCTCTTTATCTACTGTCATATTCAGTCTGACTTCTCCGAGATATTCAGGATTCAGTTTCATGGCTACTTCTGATTTTGCCTGTTCAGTATTAATTTCCATTCTGTCCATAATCTGTTTCATTATCTGCTGTTCCATCGGTGAACCCTGTTTGAATTCAGAAAGTTTTGCCTGGTCAAAGAATTGAGATAATGGCACCCCCTGTTTTTTATCCATATTCTCTGCTGCCGCTTCCAGTTCTTCTTTCCTGTCTCCGAGTTGTTCTTTTTTACCTGTCTCTTTTACCTTCTCACCTTTTACCTCTTTTTTGTCTCCCAGTAACTCTGTTCCTGTAAGATGATCGTTTTTGTCATTATCATAACGCAGTTTTTTGGCAAGTTGATTTAAGAAACTGTTCACTTCAGCTTTGGAATGAGTTGTGCTCAGTTTACCAAGCTGCTGCTGGTCAAGCTGGGCAAAAGTAATTCCTCTCTGTGCCATAAGTTTCTGCAAATCTTTCAGCCCTACTTCTCCCTGGTTTGCAATCTGATTGCCTCTGGCGGCATGTTTCATATCAGGCATATGTACAGGATTTCTCATTACAGGCATATTATTAGCCATTTGCTGACTGGAAGCTAAATTATTTGTACTTATGAGAACATTCTGTCTTTCCAGGAATTTTTCATGTTCTCTTTTATTTACTTCACTCTGTGATTCTGTTCTTTCTATTTCCAGCTCTGCCATTTCTTTTTTTTCTTTTTTATCTGCCTGTGTCTCTTTTTCAGCCAGAGCATCGTCAAAACTATAATCAGTATTTTCTTCTTTCTGCTCCAGTTTCTGTGAAGACCCTGCAAGAGAAGCTTCAAATCTCTGTCCTATTTCTCTGTTTATCACTTTTATGTCCCCCCTTTTTAAGGTTACTTAATCTATCATTGTAATTTTAACAGTCCTTTGTTACAAAACCTTTAACGAAATGTTAACTTTTATAAAAAAATCAGGAGTTTTTGAATATGTCATAAATTCTGTGTAAATCTCTGTTACCTCTGTATTTCATTGTAGCTTTACGCAAAATATTTTACATTCTCAAGTTTAACCACCTGAACGATAGCTTGAATAATTACCGAGAACTTTGACTACATAATTCTGTGTTTCCTCTATAGGAGGAATACCGCCATATTTCTGAACATTACCGGGTCCTGCATTATAAGCGGCTACGGCTTTCTTCAGATCACCGCCGAACATGTCCAGCATTTTGCGAATATATCTGGTTCCTCCATCAATATTCTGGGCAGGATTGAAAGCATCCTGAACACCGACTTCTCTTGCAGTTCCGGGCATAAGCTGCATAAGGCCCTGGGCGCCACAGTGAGATACTGCATTTTGATTGAAGGCAGATTCCTGTTTTATAATACCTTTTATAAGATTAGGATCTACTCCGTACTTTTTGGCAGCATCATTGATATACTGATCATATTGATTTTCACTGCCATTGGCACTTGTAGTGGCAGCCATAGGAGGATTAAATCCCGTCTGCATTTGATTGTAATTTACCTGAGTTCCTCCTGTCTGCATCATAGACTGATAGACCTGAGAAAAGGATTGCTGGCTCTGTACTTCCTGGCCCATAGATACAGACTGCTGTTTTACTGCATCAGGATTAAAACGGGCTTCAATGGAATTGAACCTGCTCTCAATATTCTGTATTCTATCCATAAATGACATAACTCTTACCCCCTTTAAAAAAAATTTATCTTTTAATGTAATTTTATCAGTCCTTTGTTACAAAACCTTTAACGAAATGTTAACTTTTTGTAATATAGCAGTCAGCTTTTTATTACTTATTCTTTCATAATCATCTTTCTTGCTGCTTTTATCCCTGCAATCTCATCTGTAGTTTTGGTTTCCTCTGCTTTTGCTTCTTCTTTATATACTTCTAAATGTTTCTCTTTAAGTTTTTCGAATTTTTTTACTTCCATATGGGCGAGTCTTAATACTTCTTTCTGTTCTTCCACTTCCAGTTGTCGCTGCTGTATAACAATCTGTTGCTGTGGTATCTGTCTTTCTCTTATATCTTTTATATGGGCTCTGTATAATTCTATCTGTGACAGGGTTTTCTGGCTTATCTGTCCTACATACATGCCTCTCAGTTCACCCTGAAGGTTTATTATCATCTGTTTTAATTCTTCAAGTCTGTTAATAGCTTCCTGTAATAACTTATTTCTTCTGGCAAGTTCTTTTTTTTCATCATCCAGAATATCTATTTTATGATCCAGTATTTTCTGCATTTTAAATTTAAAACCCATAAATTTAGCTTTTAGCTCTCAGCTCTCAGCTCCTTAATTTAATAACTATAAGCGGTGACTCTGACAGGGTAATTATAAGTCTTCTCTTCACTCTTCACTCTTCACCATTCACCCTTCACTCTTCACTCTTCACTCTTCACCATTCACCATTCACTATTCACCCTTCACTCTTCACTCTTCACTCTTCACTCTTCACTCTTCACTCTTCACTCTTCACTATTTATTATACCATGGACTTCCATCTGAAGACATAAGCTCAGCAAGATTTTGTATGGTTTCATCAAAGGGACATCTGTCTGTTACTCTCTGTTTTCTGAATTCTACCATACGGTCAAAATTTCTTACAGCCCAGTCCAGTTTCAGATTTCCTCCGGGCTTATAGGCGCCGATACTTATAAGATCTTCTGCGTTTTCATAAAGTGACCATGCTTCACGATAGGCACCTGCAGCTTTTTTATGTAATTCTGTTGTTACTTCACCAAAGAGACGGCTTACACTGGGCCCAAGGTCTATACAGGGGAATATCTGTCTTGCAGCAAGTTTTCTTTTTAATTCAATATGACCGTCCAGAATGGAACGTACGCAGTCTGCTATGGGTTCATCCATATCATCACCGTCTACGAGGACTGTGTAAAGGGCAGTAATTGTTCCTACAGGGGCAGTGCCCGGACGTTCAAGTAATTTTGGAAGCATTGCAAATACAGAAGGAGTATAACCTTTTGTAGCAGGCGGTTCACCTACTGCAAGTCCTATTTCACGCTGTGCCATGGCAAAACGTGTGACAGAATCTAACATCATCATGACGTCTTTCCCCTGGTCCCTGAAATATTCTGATACAGTTGTACCTGTAAAACAGCATTTAATTCTTTCAAGAGCCGGTCTGTCAGAGGTAGACACTACAATAACAGATCGTGCCATACCTTTTTCTTTTAAGACATGTTCTACGAAATCTCGAAGCTCACGGCCACGTTCTCCTACAAGAGTCAGTACATTTATGTCGGCAGCAGTTTCTCTTGCTATCATACCCAGGGTAGTACTTTTTCCTACACCGCTTCCTGCAAATATACCCTGGCGCTGACCTTTGCCAAAGGTCAGGAATGCATCGAATAGTTTGCATCCTGTAGGTAGAGGGTCAGCAATAGGAGGACGTACAAATGGGCTTGGAGGATCATTATATATAGGATAAAATTTACCGCTGTTTATAGGACCTTTACCGTCAATTGGTTCTCCCAGACCGTTTATGATACGGCCAATCAGTTGATCTCCTACTTCTATCTGTAATACTGTGCCTGTTGCTCTTACCTCACATCCAGGGCCTATACCTGTCAGTTCTCCGTAAGGCATAAGCAATACTCTGCCTCCCTTGAAACCTACGATCTCTGATCTCAAAGGGGGTTTGCTTTTGTCTTTAGGATAAATATAACATATTTCTCCTACATTTCCTCCCGGACCTTCTGATTCTATAACTATACCGACAATCTGCTGTACCTTTCCATGTTCTTTTACCAGAACTGTATCATTTACAACATCATAATATTTTTTCAGATTTATTTCCGGAGGTGTTAAATTTTCAAGTATATCCATTATAATCTCCTCCTTTTTTTTCTGTGACCGGTTATCATTGACCGGTTAACAGATCACTTTTCCCGACTCACGACTCACCCATTCATTTGCTGTTCAAAAGCTCTCTTCATGATTCCCAGCTGAAATTCTATTCTGCTGTCCAGGTTGCCGAGATTGGTTTCCAGCATGCAACCTCCTTTGTCTACAACACCATCTGCTTCTATACGAAATTTCTTTACTCCTTCAAGTATTTTTCTCAATTCATCTTCATGTTCTTTTACATAGGGAAAATCATCCTGGCTTACACGTACTATAATTTCTTCTCTGTCTTTTATTTTATCCAGATTTGATTTTATTAGATTTAAAACTATTTCATTATTAAGTGTTACTTCAGTATTGATTATTTTTTCAGCAATTTTTAAAGCAAGATCAGCAACCTGCGGTTCTATCTGTTCATATACTTTTCTTCTTTCTTCCAGTATGCGATTTATAAGAGCCATAGCCTGCTGCATCATGGCTCCTGCTTCCTGCTTTCCTGCTTCAATACCTAAATTTTTTCCCTGTTCAAATCCTTCTCTTTCTGAGGTTGCCTGAAGCTGCTGACAGTACTGTTTTGCATCTTCTATCAATTTTTTTGCCTTGGCCTGTGCTTCTTTTATTATTTCTTTTCCTTTAATCTGAGCTTCTTCCAGCTGCTGATTGGCATATTTTTCTTTTGATGATGCTTCTTCAAGCATCTGCTCCGCTCTTGTCATCTTTTCTTCTGCCACTTTTTCTATCCTGATTGTTCTGGCAGCAAGAGGATCTACTCCCTGATTACCGGGGGCCTGGGCAGAAGGGGGCGCATCACCGTCATGGCTCATGGCCATAGTCTGTATTTGATGCTGAACCTGTTGTGGTCTATCGTGAACAGATTCTTCTTTTATTTCCTGATGCTGTGGCTGAGGCATTTCGGCAGGTTTTACCACTCCTTTAGCACCTATAATCAACTGTCCCCTGTGCTGGGGCGGAGGAGTTTCTTTTTTTACAGTTTTAATTCCCCCTCCTGTTCCTATTACCAGAGGATTTGAAGCGGGTTTTGTAAATTTTATTATTTTTTTCTGATTATTCATATTATTATTCATAAATAAACCTCACATAAAAATAGAGGCGGTCAGGTGGTCAGAATCCAACCACCTGACCGCCTTTATTTTAATTAAGAAGCAATCCTTACTTTTCCGAGTGATACTAAATTTCTGAGTATATTCCTTATTTCCTGCTGTGCAGCTCTCACCTGATCTTCATCAACCCTTCCGGAAGGGAGAGCATCCATATCTTCTTTAAGGGCTTTCGCCGCTTCAGGAGCCATACATCTATATACCCGTTTTACTATCTGCGGATCTGCTCCTTTCAGTGCTAAAATTAAATCTCTCGTATCTGCAAGACGGATTACTTCTCTCAGTCCTTCATCATTGATATGCTGCAGATCATCAAAATCACAGAGTTTTCTTTTCAAATCCCTTACGAGTCCGGGATTCTTTCTTGTAAGTCCTGTAAGAATTCTCTCTTCTGTACTCTTATCTGCTTTGCTGAGAATATTTAATAATACTTCTCTTCCGTCAGCTTCGCCGTAATCTCCTCCTCCATCTATAAGGAACTTCAGTCTGTTCTGTAGCAGACTTTCAATTTCAGTCAGTACATCAGGATCTACCTTCTGTATTTCTGCCAGTCTTCTTGCAACTTCAGTCTGGAGGCTTGCAGATAAACGTCTGAGCACATCTGACGCCTGCTTTGCCTCTAAATAAGAAAGAACCAGAGCTATTGACTGAGGATGTTCTCTCTTTAATAGAGAAACTATAGCTTCCGGTTCAACCTGTCGCAGAAAACCGAGAGGTCTTTTACTGGCAGTGACTATATCCTTACCTTCTACTTCCGTAAGTCCTTCTTCAAGGACCTTTGCGGCGAAGCTTTCAGCTCCGCCTCCCATAATATTGGTTGCCATCATATCGGATGGAGCGGAAGAACGGGAGAAAAACTCATCTATAACAGCATTTCTTACGTCAGAAGATACATTCGGCAACTTTGCAATTTCTGCGCTTATCTCCTGGGTCTGCTCCGGTGAAAATTCCCTCATAATCTGAGTCGATACCTCCGGAGGAAGAGATACTATGAGAATTGCTGTTTTCTGCTTCGCACTGAGATTTAATCCCACTATATAAACACTTCCTTGCTATTTTTCTGACATCCATGATGTCTTTAATAATTCAGCTACTTTGTTAGGCTTTTCTTTTGCCATTCTGGTAAGCTGATCACATGACACTGTAGTATTGGTTGACGGTGCTACAGTTCTGCCGCTCTTGTCACTTAACAGATCGGAAATAGGATTGATTGATGAGCCGGGACCTGCTGTGAGATGGAGTTGCATTTTCTCCTTATTGCTCTTCTTCTGTTTTGCAAGGAACATTGCAAATATTACTAACATAACAAGCACTGTTCCTGCTGCTGCCCATGCAAAGACTGCCCTGTTTACTGCAGGTAGACTGGCTTTGTTACCGGGTCTTTCTCCCACTGGAGCACTTAACATCTCTTTACGCATAATATCATATTCAGAGGTTTTGAAGGGGAAATTACTTACACTTACTACATCTCCTCTGCTCTGATCGAGTCCTACAGAAGCAGCCACTGCATTCTTTATCTGATCGACTCTGTTCTCAGGCTGATTGTTAAGCATAAGAGCAACAGTTATTCTTTCTACCTGACCGGGGGCCTGTATTGTTTCAACATTTCTTTCGTTAATTACATAATTGGTCTGTTTGTCTGTACTTATATAGTCAGAACCTTTTTTACCGCCGCTGCCGCCGGATGGGGCAACTCCGCTTTCTCCGCCTTTATTGTTGTAAGTTTCCGTTCTGACTGCTTCACTGAGAACATAAACACCGCTGTTTGATGCTACTACCTGATCTCCGCCACCTACAGGCTGAACTCCTCCTGCATGATTTACTCCTACAGTTCTTCCGCCTATAGTAATATAACCTTCATTACCACCGCCACCTGCACTGGTTTCAGAGTCACTCGACGAAACTGCCATGCCAGTGTTAGTTCCTCCTCCGGGATTACCATAGACTTTCATAGTGGTTTTCTGCTGATCAAAATTAAGACTTGTCTTGACTTCTACTGCAGCTTCACCTACTCCCAGGGTTCTGTCCAGGAGTGATTGTGCTCTGTCTGTAAGCTCTTTATCAAATTCTTTCTGTCTCTGCATCTGTGTACCTGAGGTAGGCATACCGAAAGGATCTTCTTCTGATGCTACGAGAGCTGAAAGAGTAACTCCTCTCTGATCTACTACCTGAACATTTTCCGGTGAAAGTCTTGCTACTGAACCGGAAACTAAATTAATAATACCCTGTATCTGAGATTTTGATACATTGTAACCATTTCTTGTTTCTATCATAACAGTTGCTTTTGCAGGCTGTTTGTCTTCTTCAAAAAGACTTTCATCGGGCAGTACAACTCTTACTCTTGCATTTGTTATACCTTCCATTGATACTACAGAAGTCTCAATTTCCCCTTCCAGGGCATGGAGATGGGCAGCCTGTCTGTCTGCTTCCGTATCGGAAAAACCTGTTTTAAGAGTGGCAAAACTCTGTCTCGCACCTCTCGGAAGACCTAAATCTGAAAGATGGGAGAGCATTTTGGCTTTAAGCTGACGCTGGGCCATAATATAAGATGTTTTATCACCTTTTATTATATTGAATTCCACACCGTCTGTATAACCCATAGAATTTAATTCTTTTTTGATCTCATCAATGTCTTCTGATGTGAGTTCTTTTGTGTAAAGTCTCTCCATTGCAAAGTTAGGAGCACGATATCCGAAGTACCAGACCGCTCCGGATATAAAACTCAGGAAAACAAGGACTGCACCTAACTGTACATAAAGCGGTAAAGACATAACTTTTTTCAACATGTCATCCATTTTATTAGCCTTTTTTTCATTTTCTGTTCCTGCCATTTAAAACACCTCTCTTTTTTATTTTATGCAAAACCGTTAAGATCTATTTATATCTATTTGTAAAAAGATTAGAGCTGCATCTGGAATAATTGACTGCATGCCTGAGTAATCTTGGTTGTGATCTGTGTTGTAAGATGAAGGGCTATCTTGGCTTTCTGGCCTGCTATTGAAACTTCATGCATTTCTATATCTCCGCCCATCGCTACAATACGACCTGTCTGCCCTGCATAATACATGGCCTTATTGGCACTTGAAAAAGCCTTTGAGAAAAGATTGCCAAATCCTTCTGTTTCTTCCTGAGGCTTTCCTGCTCCTTTTGAAAAGGACATATCAATAGGTTGCATACTGCTTCTGCCGATTGAACCGATTTGATCGAACATTACTTTCGCACCTCCTTAAAAATAGCTCTATTGCTTTCCTATATCCATTGCAGTCTGTAACATTTTCTTTGCATTCTGTATCGCAGTTGAATTGGCTTCATAGGCTCTGCTGGCCTGTATCATATTGGTCATTTCGGAAATTACATTTACATTTGAAACTTCTACAAAACCTTCTTTGTTTGCATTTGGATTTGAAGGATCGTAAATTTTTCTTACAGAGCTGTTGTCTTCTACAACACCACTGACCTTTACTCCGCCGCCTTTGCTTTTTCCTCTTATTTCATTGCCCATTGCTCCGCCGCATGGAACAACAAACTGAGGTGTATCTTCTGTTTCCAGAAGAGCTACTTTTCTTTTATATGCTTTTCCGTCTTCACCTACAGAATTTACATTTGCCAGGTTCTGAGAAATAACATCCATCTGCATTCTCTGTGCAGTCATACCTGATGCGCTTATTTCCATCGCTTGAAAGAAACCCATATATCATTCCTCCTTACATAATAAATAACATAAATTATTTCACTGTGTCTATGACATAACTTACACCGGACAGTAAACCACCGATTTTACTGGCCATCTGTTGATAGATCATCTGGTTTTGAACTGATTTTACCATTTCCTGATTTATATCCAGCTTTCCACTCTGATAATTTACAGGCATTTTAAAACTGGCCATATCAAAATGTCCGAATTTCATATGCCTCGGATCTGATACCTGAGCAGTTACAGTTTTGTTTTTTGTATGAGGATTTACAAAACCTTCCTGTGCAACAGCCTGCCTCATAGTCTCCTCAAAGGCTACATCCTTTGCCTGATAGCCGGGAGTGTTGATGTTTGCTAGATTTTCCGATAATACCTTTTGTCTGAGAGATGCTGCGTCAAGAGCTTTCTCGTAGAAAGCACACATGTCATTTACTTGACCTAACAATGTTATCTCCTCCTTTCATACTTCTTTATCTTTAAAATTAATTTCTGACTTTGTTGAAGATATTTCTTTTCATTTAGTATATTAAACGATCATTATTAAAAAAATATTAGCAAATTGTTAAAATTTTGTTAACTTAAGATTCCATCTGAGAATGATTTTATTTTTAAATTGCAAATTTTTATGGAGTAAATTATAATTATATTGAAAGAGGGTGTTTGTATTAATGAAAGTAATAATCGATAGGTTCGAAGAAAATTATGCTGTTATAGAACTTTCTGATAAAAAAACAGTCGATCTTCCTCTGGAGCTGGTACCGGAAGGTGCGAAAGAAGGAGATGTTTTAGATATAAGTATTGATTATGAGGAAACAAATAAAATAAAAGAAGAAATAGAAAATTTGATGGAAGATATGTGGAAAGTATAGTGATTATTTATCTTTTTAAATTATTTATTCTATTCATATAATATAAAGCATTATTTTTTTGATTTTCATCTGCAGAGGAATAATCACTGATTATTTTTTTAAATTCTTCTGCTGCTTCAGGAAATTTTCCCTGTCCATAAAGGCTTTTGCCTTTAATTACAATACCCATTATTTTTATGTGTTCATCTTTATGTTTAATGAGATTTTCTGCTATTTCCAGTGATTTCTGAAATTCCTTTTTCTCTATAAACAGTTCAGCTTCTTTTATTTCAATGTCTTCTTTTTTCTCAGAAAAAAATTTCTCTATTATAGCAGATATTTGTTTCAGGTTTTCCTGATGGCTCTGATCCTGTTTATTATCTCCTCTCATTGTAAACAGCATTTCTTCTTCTGCCAGTATTGTTTCGCATGTTTTCAGCCTTAATGCCAGATCTTCAAAGAACCATAATTTTTCATATAAATAATTATCTATTATATAAGAATAATTCTTCGCTGCTTCCGAAAAGTTGCCGGATTTTTCATAATCCAGCCCTTCCATATAAAGAACTTCTGCCGCGAAATTCGTACCGGGAAATTTTTTCGCCACTTCTTTATATATCTTCATTGCTTCTTTTTTATTACCGAGCTTTTCATTACATTTCCCTTCTATAAACATAAGTTCAGGTAAATTTTTTGAGTTGTCTGGAGAGTTTATCATAGACCGGGTTTTTTCCAGAGAAGCTGTATAATTATTGTCTGACATGAGGCGGTATATTTCTTTTATCTCGCTCCCTGCAGTATCTTCTTTTTTTATATTTTTTAGAAATATTCCTGCAAATATTATAAGAATAATACATGCAGGTATCAATATGGCCCGTGATATATAAAACACAGGCTTTTTTTTTCTCTCTGAAATTTTTCTGCTGATTTCTCCCCACATTCTGTCTTCAGGAGGTATTATTGTTTCTACTCCTTTCAGTGCTTCTATAGAATTTTCCAGGAGTCTGTATTCTTCTTTGCATATAGAACACTGATTTAAATGGGATATTATTTCATTGTTTTTATATTCTTCTGTAGAATTATGGATTTTTTTTATGAAATTGTTACAATCCAATAGACTCACCTTCTTTAATGAACGTGATGTGTAACACGTAACGAGTAATGTATGGAAAAATATTGCTATTCATATTTGTAAATATTTTTTTGATTTTTCTTTGAAATGTTCTCTTGCCCTGCATATCTGCACCTTAATGCTTCCTTCTGTTGAATTCAGTATCTCTGCTATTTCTTTATTTGAAAAATCCTGTATATATTTCATTATTAACAGTAGTCTCTGCCGTTCGGGAAGTGTATTAAGCACGTCCTGAACCCATCCTCTGTCTTCAGTTTCTGGCTCCAGCTTTTTTATTTCAGTAATTTTTAACAGATAATTCCACAGAGATTTTTTCTTTCTTATAACATCTATACATGTAGTACTTCCTATTTTATAAATCCACGTTTTAAAACTTGACTGGCCTCTGAATTTATTCAGATGTTCATAGGCTTTTATAAATACTTCCTGTGTTGTATCCTCTGCTTCTTCGTAATTGCCAAGCATACGAAGAGACAGATTGAAAATCATAATATAATGTCTCTGAAAAAGTATAGAAAAATTATCTGATTTTCCCTGATGAAACTCTTTTATGAGATATTCATCATTGAGTTCATTATTCTGTATATCTGTTATCATCTGAAAGCCTTTGTCTGAGAACTTTGGTGAAAATTTAAAGAACATGTGTTATACGCAAAATTTATAATAGAACATTTTACTTTCAGAAATTTTATCATATTTAAGTTTAAATTACTATATGGTGTATTTATGACTTATTAGAAAATTGCGTTTTTTTACGACAGGTAAATTCACCTTTACTGAAAATTATAGTTAA
>CAYSLJ010000178.1:0-13954 GCA_964431735.1 uncultured Synergistia bacterium
CCTGCCAGGCAGAAGCTTTTTATGGGTACCCTTTTACCTGTTACGGTACTTAGTTGTGACCGATACGGTCATGCCTGTTAGAGTGAAAAGTGAAAAAATAGTTCTTCCATAAATTAAAATACGTCTTAAGATAGTTTGTCACATAAGGATTTTTATTATATAATAAATAAAGAAGAAATCTCTGGAAAACAGGAGGGAAATATATGGATATGATAGGCAGTATTATGTCTTCATCAAGCATACCGGGTGATGTAAAAGCTGCGATGGTAATGAAAGAAGCCATGGCACAACAGGAAATAGCGATCGAAATGATGAAAAAAGTCATGGAAACACAGATGTCGGAAACAAGCGCCCTGATGCAGATGTTAAACAAAACAGTCCCTCTTAACAGTGATGCAATGGCAATAGATGTATATGTTTAATATTTACACATAAAATGTTCGCCTCTATTACTCTTCACTATCTTCTTTTTATTTTCTCCTTTCGACTTTTTCAGAATATTTATGATATAATATAAAATATTCGTAAGCGGTCAGCAGTTATCTATCAGCTAAAAACTTAATTTTATATGAAAATGATGAAGTTTTATGCTCCACTGTCTATTCATTTTCATATTTGGTTGTGACCGATACGGTCATGCCTGTTAGTGTATTTCATAATTTACTGACCTGAGTATAAACATATAAAAGTCTTCCTCCCGTCATGTGTTATGATAGAAAAGCTGAAAGCTTACAAATATTCTGTCAATTTTTTGGAAGGTATTTGTAGTATATATGGAAGAACAGAATGAAGTCAGACAGGCTTATGTTATGAGCAAACTTGCAGAGATCCGCAAAGAGTTAAAAAATATGGCGGACGAAGATTTAAGAGTGCTCATTTCACTTGGAAAACTTTCGGATTTTCTTCTTGGTTATCCTGTAGCCACCATTACCTCATCATCATGTACACAATCAGATAACGGAGGTGATACAGGGAAAATGCTACTGTCCGGTCTGTCTCCCGGAATGGGAGAAGAATTTACAGATAATTCTGCTTCTCTCGGAGGTATGGGACTTGCCGCGCTACTGGGATTCCATGAAATGAGTGAAAACCTCGGAAGCACAGCCCTTGCATCTATGGCATTAGGAGGTTTTCTTGGTATGACTCTTCTTCCTCCTCCTTCTATGTTCGGCAATTATTTTTTCTACAGAATGGCTCTTGGCAAATTTACCTCTTCCCCTTACTTAAATGCCGGAGAAATGCCCTGCGGCGATAACCTGGAAGGACGTAATTCTTTCCTGGCTCACGGCCCCACCGGTTCATCTCCTGCAGGTACAATGATGGCAGTCTTAAGTGGCCTGGGAAGAACTGTAATGAAAGGAGAAACATCTTCCTGCCCCGGTGCTTTACTGGGTTTCTGCGGAGAATACGGATTTTATTGATAAAGAATTACCGGTCATAATTATACTGACGTAAGCATAAACATGTAATAAAGGGTTTCCTCCCGTCACACGTTACACGTTACGCGTCACGAGAGATTTATACTCACCACAGCAAGGAGACGAACACAATGAACCTGTTTAAAATAACTGATTATATGGACAATCTTCTTAATATAAAAGACATTGAAGATAAGAGTCTGAACGGTCTTCAGATAGAAAACAGCGGAGATATAGAAATGATATATGCAGGTGTCGATATATCTGATGAACTTGTAAGTCAATGTTCTCCGGACAGTTTAATTATAGTCCATCACGGACTTTTCTGGGGAAAGCCGCTGGCGATAAAAGGTCGTATCTATAAAATAATTCGTTCACTAATAAAGAAAAACTGTGCTCTTTATGTATCACATCTGCCCCTCGACGGTCATGAAGAACTGGGAAACAACTACGGATTTTATAAACTGGCAGGATGGGATGAATTTAAAACAGAGAAATTTGATCTTACCAGTATAATAGAATTTCCTGAAGAAAAACCTCTCAGTGAGGTTGTGGAAAAAATAAAAACTTTACTGGGTAAAGACATTACCCTGTGGGATTTCGGCAAAAAAGAAATAAATAAACTGGCTTTTGTATCGGGCGGTGCTATATATATGATCTCCCTGGCAATAGAGAAAGGACTGGATCTATATATAACAGGAGAACCATCTCATTCCAGTTACTGGATTGCAAAAGAAAATAAAATAAATGTAATATTCGGAGGTCATTATAATACGGAAAAAACAGGAGTTAATCTGCTGGCGAAACATATGTGTGAAAAATTTTCCATTGATTACAAATTTATAGATTTACCAACCGGTCTATAAGGAGGTGATAAAATGAAAAAAGTGCTGTTATTATGTTTATCCATTTTACTGATGGCTATGTTTTATAGCTGTGGCAGTAGTGTTCCGAACCAGCATGATGTTAAGATTGAATTTAAAGGGACAGGGGCAACGGAAGTAAGCGGATTTATAAAATCAGAATCTCCGGGAAAAGCAGGTTTCGCTTCAAAATCCTTCAAAACAAAAGTTCCAGGTTCTGTAGAGTTAAAAGCAGGAGCAGATTGCAGTTATGATATCAGAGTAATGCCATGGCCAAAAGAAAATATGGAGTTAAAAGTTTATTTAGACGGAAAAGAACTTAATGCAGGACAATGCCTGGGAGCATATACAGGCCCTACGGAATATTCTGTTGTATTTGAAATAAAAAAAGATGGTAAATAATAAACATTGCTCTGTGATCGGTGAGTAGAAATAATATACTCGCCGCTCACAGATTATGTTTACAGATAATAGATGGAACAAGGACAGACCATATGAACTATTTACTCCCATGCCTTATATTTTTTTTCATATGCCTTTCTGTGCCGCTCTTCTTTAAAATTCTGGAATTAATTCCTTCAATCTGTCCGTCGTGCAAAAAACGAAGGCTTAAGAAATATGCAGAAGAAGAACAGCCGGGATATGGTGTAAATATTTTATATAAATGTTCACACTGCAGCCATGAAAAGAATGAATTTATAAAAAGAATGCCCTATCAGTGAGTCGTAATTGGCGTAAGACTTTATTATTTTCATATAAATTGTTATAATAATCAGTATCCTCGCGTGACGCGTCGCGATATAAATTATAACTATGATGTAGTTATTTCCAGACAGATCCTTATTTTACTTCTCCTCCGACGGTCAGATCTCTCATATCAATAAAAGGGGTTGCACCGCCGCTTACCTGTGGTAAAATTCCGTTCCATTTCTTTATTGATTCATATTTTATAAGAACAGGTGTTATAGACTGGGAAATGAGTTTGTTTGCTTCAGCCTGAGACTTTGCTTTCGTAAGAATGGCTTTTGCTTCTCCTTCTGCTTCAATGACCTTCTGTTCCGCTTCAAACTTTCTTCTCTGAAGTTCATTCTGAGCTTTAAGGGCTTCCTGAACTGCAGCATTTTTCTGTTCTATAGCTTCCATAATTGTCTTTGGCGCCCTTATTTCATTGAGTGTAAACTGTTTTACCACAAATCCGTATTCACCAAGTCTTTCCTGAAGAACCTTCTGTACCCTCATAACTACAGAAGCCTTTTCTTTACCGATAAAATCTTCTATTCTGGTTGTGCCAACCACTTCCTGCATGGACTGTCTTATAGCCTGTTTTACAAATCCATGAGTAATATTTTCTATGGGCTGACGGAAAGCCACATAAAGTTCTGGAACCATCTGAGGGTTCAGTTCAAAAGCAAGAGAAACATCACAGCTTATAGGCTGTCCTTCCGTAGAATTTACATTTATTTCATCATTACCGGGAGAACCTTCAGCAGATGCTTTACAGAGAATAATTGTCTGCATATAAACAGGATATATTATAACATCCTGGGTAATAAAATTTCTCATGCCATAACCGGGATTCAATGACACATCTGCTATACCTTTCGTATTACCTGCAGGGGGAATTTTAAAAATGAGAACCCCTACATGCCCCGGCGGTACATAGTAAATTGTAGAGGCAAGAATAATAATTATAATAAAACCAACGGCAATTATAGCTGCTCCCGTTATTGACAGAGCGGAAAAATTGAAACCTTTAGAATGTTTCGGAACTATATTCATAAAAAAACTCCTCTCCTTGTTATAATCTCTCTTTAAAGAATATACACTAACGACGATAGTTAGTCAATTAAATTATATGAAATTGTGTTTAAAAATGAGAGGTGATTTTATATACGATGGAAAAAGAAATTTATCACAGAATATTCAGAGTGAAAAGTGAATCTACGTGTCTTTAAAAAAACACTATCTCAATGTTGACAGTAAAATAAAATTACTATATAGTTAATTTTATATGAAACATTCTATCAATGAAAGGAGAAAAATCATGAAAATTTTTCTTGACAGTGCCGATATTAAAGAGATCAGAGAAGCAAATACTATGGGGCTTATAGATGGAGTTACAACCAATCCTACACTCCTTGCAAAAGCTGTGGCAGAGCAGGGTGGTAAGGTCAATATGAAGGAATATATAGAACAGCTTGTAAAAGAGGTTCAGGGGCCAATAAGCCTTGAGACTACAGGAAATGATGCGGAAACAATGGTGAAGCAGGGAAAAATACTTGCAAAATTCGGACCGAATGTAGTGGTAAAAATACCTCTTTTTATAGAAGGTTTGAAAGCTGTAAAGGAACTGAAAAAAGAAGGCATTAAATGCAATGTAACCTTATGTTTTACTGCATCACAGGCACTTCTTGCGGCAAAAGCAGGAGCATACTTTATAAGTCCTTTTGTAGGAAGACTTGATGATATAAATCAGGATGGCATGCAGCTTATAGAAGAAATTGTCCAGATTTATGATAATTATGAGTTCAAAACAGAAATTATAACAGCCTCCATCAGGCATCCTGTTCATGTTCTTCAATCTGCTTTAGTGGGAGCTCATATTGTAACAGTTCCTCTTTCCGTAATAAAAAAATTAAGCCTTCATCCGAAAACAGACGAAGGTCAGAAGAATTTCCTTAACGATGCATCAAAAGTTCCGGAATATCTTAAACTTCTGGAAGGATAAATATTATGATCAGTGACCTTCCGGTCACTGATCATCTCGTCAATCTACTTTTTTAAGTATATCTTTATATTCGCCTTCACCTTCATCAAGAATTGAGAGAGACTCACAGAGTTTATTTTTTGCTTCAAGGGCAAGTTCCAGTCCATATTGAATATGGGTGGCTTTTCTGTCTTTTATATAAAGTTTAAAATACTCAAAGGCTTCATCATAAAGATCAAGAGCTTCTATACAGCTTTCCATAATCTCGTCTGCTTTATCGGTTCTTGCTTCTCTCACATAAGTTTTTAGATTATTCTTAAGACCGTCAGGGAAATATAACTCTCTTGTTATATTATAATGAAGTTCTTCTATGACGGAAGAATATTCTTTTACGGAAATATTTCTTTCCAGCATATTTTCAGCCGTTTCCAGGAGGAGTTTAAATTTCGGTGAATACCATCCGTAATCTACTATTTTCTTATAAATATCTTTATCTAAAATATTAATAGTTTCTTCCTGCTGTTCCTGAAATATCTGCATAAGAGTGGCATTACAAAATTTGCAGTATTTTGCCTGAATTGGATTAATCCAGCCACAGTTAAAACATTTTTTTGTATCATGTCCCTCTGTTAACTCATCTAAATCATCCAGCATATTACTTTTCTTTAAGATAGAAAAAGCTCTCTCCAATCAGTTCTTATAATAAAACATTATGTTGAAAGCTTTTTCTATTCAAAAAATCTCCTTAACAGGCATGACCGGAAAGGCCATTACCGGATATGAGGATAACATAATAAAAATTCCTATACTTTTTAATTATACAAGTCCTGCCACACCTGATTTTACCTTGTTCTTTGAAGAAGCACTTTTACTTTTATCCTCTTTCTTATCTCCTGCTTCCTCTGCCTCTTCCGAACCCAGTTTGTCTATGCCTATCTCAGGTGGTCCCTTTAATTCTACTTTTAAATCATCGGCTGTAATACGTTCACCTTCATTTTTACCTCCGCCGGATTTCTCAGACTTTTCTGACTGTTTGGGTTTTTGCTGTTTTTGTGCATGTTTTGAAGTAGAACTTTTTATAGTGCTCATTATAGACCCTCCTTAAAAGATTTTTCTTTATTCTGATGTTATATATTAAAAAATTTCACAATATTCCTGACTATAATCGTACCTTACAGGCCTTAAATATTCCTTAAATATTCCTTAAATATGTCTTAAATCTATTTAAGAACTTTTTCTATTCTCTCCATTGCCCAGTCAATATCTTCTTTTGTTATTACAAGAGGCGGGGCGAGCCTTATAACCTGGTGATGAGTTTCTTTTGCCAGGATCCCCTCTTCTTTAAGAGCTTCACAGAAAGGTCTTGCTGTTCCTGACTCTTTTTTTATTTCTATGCCTATCATCAGGCCTTTTCCCCTTATTTCCCGGACACTGGGACTGTTTATATCTCTCAATCTCTTTACAAAATAATTACCCAGTTCAAAAGATTTACCGGGCAGATCTTCTCCTGTTATTACTTCCAGTGAAGCAATTGCCACTGCACATGCAAGAGGATTTCCTCCGAAGGTAGAGCCATGATCGCCCGGTGTAAATACATCCATAATATCTTTGCCTGCCAGTATGGCAGAAACCGGATAAAGTCCTCCTCCGAGAGCCTTACCTACTATCAGTATATCAGGCTTTACTCCTTCATGATCACAACAAAAAAGCTTACCTGTTCTTCCGAACCCTGTTTGTATTTCGTCTGCTATATAAAGAACATTATGTTTTTTGCAGATGTCAAAGGTTTTTTTCAAGTAACCTTCATCAGGTATAAGAACTCCTCCTTCACCCTGAATTGGTTCGAACAAAAAACCTGCAGTATTTTTATTAATAGCTTTCTCCAGAGCTTCAGGATTATTATAAGGTATAACGGTAAAACCGGGAGCAAAAGGGCCAAATCCTTCCCTGTACTGTTTTTCCGTCGAAAAACCGACTATTGCAGTGGTACGGCCATGGAAATTATTTTCTACCACTATAATCTCTGCCCTGTCATGTTCAATATGTTTTTTAAGATAACCCCATTTACGGGCTGCTTTTATAGCAGTCTCTACCGCTTCTCCGCCAGTATTCATAGGAAGAACTTTATCCATTCCGGTAATAGAACAGAATTTCTTAAAAAATTTCCCCATAACTTCATTATGAAAAGCCCTTGATGTTAGAGTAACCTTATCCAATTGCTCTTTAAGAGCATTAACAATTTTCTTATGCCTGTGTCCCTGATTTAAAGCAGAATAGGCACTTAACATATCTAAATATTTTCTACCTTCTATATCCCATACCCATACACCTTCCCCTTTAGATATTACTACAGGGAGAGGATGATAATTATGAGCACCGTAATGTTCAGCTTCTTCTATATATTCTTTTGTTAAATGTGTCAAACAAATTCACTCCTTTGTTTATTTTAATTTATAACATGTAAATTCCAGGGTTGACTGATTACTCTTACATACCTGTCTTCGTGTTAGAAATTCTACCTGCAAAAGATAATTCCTCTATAAACAAAGAAATTCCGCCCTTACAGCGGAACCTATATAAAAAGCATTCAGCTCTTAGCAGACATCATTTAGAATATTACATAACCTCATTATATCCTTCACTTATACTGAGGTGAGCATAAATAATACATATATGCTCTCATGACGGGAGGAAAACTTTTATTACATACTTATGCTCAGGTCAGTAACATTAATTACATATAAACATTCCCCGTCTTTTCCCTTTTTATAAATACATTTTCTATCTGACCTTTATTTATTATACTATAAAAACAATAAATATTTGTTAACATTTTGTTAACAATATTAAAAAAATGTTAATTTATTGTTAATATTTTGTTAACAAAAAAAATAGTAAATTGCAATTATGTTTGATTTCTACTAGGGGCATATCAAGGTCATTAAGAACTTACTCAGCAGGTGCTGCTGTACCGGGTGTTGGAGATAATAATTTTTCTACAATTTTTTCAGCAGAGTTTCCCATAATTTCTCCTATACTTGCAGCTGCTTCACTTCTGGTAACAGGAGCCCGGGGATAAAGTTTCTTTATTCTACCAAAGGTTCTGTTCAGGACAGGAAAACCCGTTGCCATATCTTTATAAAATGATACAAGATAAGATTTATTTATATTATCTGGATCTCTGAAGTAATTCTGTAAATCAGGAAAAAATTTTGCATTGTCTATATTTCTCATATCGGTATATTGTATATTATATTCAAAACTGCATCTTATCATCATCAATTCTTCCCTTGTAAGTTCCTTATCAGGTTCAAAATGGGTTCCGTCTATACCTATAATATAACCTCTGTCATGAAGAAACTGAATATAAATAAAATCAATGTAATCAGGCTGCACATCATCATAATAATTTTTAGACAGATTGGCCATAGATTTAGTAATTTCCTGGTCAGGACATAAAATATCTGCAGTTGTCACAAACCATCGAACATACTGACCTCTCGTAATTTTATCATAAGGTTTGAATTTATTACCTTCTATGTCTTTAAATATACCAAGTCTCTGCAGGGCAATTATATAATCTTTTGCAAAATTATCGTTTATATCAACAAAAGAAACCTTCGATATAACAACAGGAGTAGGAACTGCCGCAATGGTAGGGACAGATGTTGGCGTCATAAGGGTATCCGGTGTTACTTCAGGGCTTTCAATTGCCACAGGAGTAGCAGGGATTTCAGTAGGCTCATCAGGAGTGGCTACAACTGCTACCTCCGTAGGTTTCGGAGGATGGGATACAATATTTCTCACAATAGGATAAACATAAGTACCTATAACACTCAGCAGAACTATTATAAATATTATTCCCACACCTGTAATAAGAACAGGATAAATTGTAGTTTTCTTATCAGGAGATTTAACCAGCTTTTCTAGTTCAGTTTGTTTATGGGTACAGTCAGGACAATCGCCTGAAGGAGATAATTTAGAACCGCATACAGAGCATGCAACGGCCTTTACTTCTTCTACAGAAGATTTTTTTATTCCGATTTTTTTCTCTTCTTTAAATTTTGTTACAGGTGGTGGTGGTGTAGAAACCCTGCTTTCTTCTATTCTCTGTTTCGGAGCAGTTTCCCAGTGACTCTTCTTCCTTACAGGCTTTGGTTTTTCTTCTTCTGCACTTTCCGGCGGCACGATTTCATCGGGCACAGAATCCTCTTTTTCTGTATCCCTGCGATTTTTTTTTTGTTGAGGTACCCGATATGTGTCGTCTGTATCAAATATCTCATCACATATCCTGCATTTTACTGCTGTTACAGGATTTTTTTCGCCGCAGAGCAGACATTCCCTATGCAGATCACCTGTAACAATAGATTTTTTCACAGACTCTTTAAGAGTCATAGTTTCTTTCGGTGCTATGGAAGGCATTTCAGCTTTCGGATGTTCCCTGTCCTTAAGTTCTTCACAGCACAGTTTGCAATAAGCAGCAGAAAGAGGGTTTTTCTCACCGCACAGGGGGCATAATTTATAATTTTCTTCTCTCCCTGCCGTACTAGAAGGTCGACTGCTGAAAGGTCTTGTATCTCTGGATTGTAATGCAGGGGAAGAATCCATTACGGGTACAGAAGATGGGCCGGAAAGTATCTTACTTGGAGTGAGAAGGCTTCCTCTTTTTTGGGCTATATCCTGAGACATATCTCCGGTAGGCATGGAAAATCCGGAAGATGATTTTTCATCGTCAAATATTTCATGGCAGACTCTGCATTTAACAGCATTCATCGGATTTCTTTCACCGCACAAAAGACATTCTCTCTGAAGATCTCCTGTAACAACAGATTTTTCCACACCTCCTCTTACTGTGCCCGGTTTATCAGGATAAGGTCCTCTGGAGGAAGCAGTTCTGGTATCATCAGAATAAGGTGCTTTCGGGAAAGCACCTCTGGTGGCAGGAGAAATTTTCATTACTTCTCCGCATGCTGAACATTTGATAGAGGAAGAGTTATTGATTTCTCCGCAAAAAGGACATTCTTTACCGTAAGGAGAAGGAGATTTTTTTTCCATGGTATCGGCAAAAACATTACCACAGAAAGGACAGATACCGTCTTCAATGCTCAGAAGCTGCTCACCACAGCAATTACATCTCTCTACAACAGGAGTTTGATCGTCATAGGGAAAAAAATCATCTCCAACAGGAGGTAATCTATAGGTACTGAAGCCACTCTGCACTTCATTTGTATCCACCGGTTCAGAAGGTGTCTTATAACCGGTCTGTCTTTGAAGTGCTCCAGGTCTGCTCTGTCTGGTATCGGAAGAAACCAGAGACTCTCCGCAATAATCACACACAGTAGCATTAATATCCAGATTTTCTCCGCAGAACATACATGGTTTTGTCTGAGGAGAACTATTATCCAGAAATTCCTGACAGAATCTGCATTTTACGGCACTGGCCATTATAGCTTCACCGCAAAAAGGACATTGTTTCATTGAATTATTATATCTGCCATTCATTTTTTATCTATACTATGTTCCCTATAAAAATTTCTTTATATTATACCATAATAATTAAATTTATTAAATATTTTTTAAATATTGCCTTTAAAAATCAATAGAGTCTATATCAATTGAAGGTATATCATAAATAACCGGTGATGTAACCTGCGGTACAAAGCCGTAAGAACCGAAATAATAGCCGGGTGTATATCCTGGAGGATAATAATATCCCCGACCGCGATTGGTAGAATAGATACCTGTGTATAGAGAAGAATAGTAAGGATCAGAATGAAGGGAACGATTATTTTTATCAGGCAAATTGCCATGAGAATTGCTATCAGAAGGTTTATAGCTATAGGCAGGATCAACTTTAAAATCTCTGTCTGTTCTTATCCTTACTATATCTTTACTGTAAATAGGATTATAGGTATATCTGATACCGAGTGATTTTAAAACAGAAAGGAGAGGCAGACAGAGAATATCTTTTGTTCCCAGTTTAAGTGTACCTCCGTAAGGAGCATAGCTCTTAATCTGATCATCTGAAAGCTTAAAAGAGGTTGAAAAAAAAGTTGAATCTACATATAAAACATCACCCTGTTTTACGGCAGTAACATTTACTTGATTGTTATCTAAAGCCATATCTATCTGATCCTGTTCCAGAATATTAATGGGATCGAGAGTTATAGGTTTTAGATCTCCTGCTTTCACCTGTATCAGACATGTGTATAATATCAGGAGTATGAATAAAATGTTTAACATTGGTCTTAACATATTGCTTACCCTCCTTATATAATCGTTACGCGTAACGCGTAACGCGTAACGCGAGATCATAACAGTGACATGATGTCAGACTATTCATGTCCATCGTCAAGAAAACTCTTTAATTCGCTGAAAACCGCTCTATCTTCCGGAGTATTTCCTTCATTATCCTTTATATTCACATCTGCACCTGATGCTATAAGGAACAGAGCAATATCTTTATCACCTCTTAAAGCAGCTATATGTAAAGGAGTACTTCCATTATTATCTCCTGCATTTACAGATGCTCCCCGTGATACAAGTAATTCACATAATTGCCTGTTACCTGTAAAAACTGCCAGATGTAAAGGGCTTATACCATAAAAACCTATATTCACATCGGCTCCTTTAGATATAAGATATTCTACTATATCCAGAGGTTTCGCCGAAAGAGCAGGCTCTCTGGGACTGTCATAACTGCATATAAAAACAAATAAAGGTGTAAATCCGTCATTTTTTTCCATATCAATCCCTGATTTTAAGAAATCAGAAAAATCTTTATATCCGGCAGAGGCAATCATATTTATTACAGACCCTGTATCGGTATTTTTCGCATTTATATCCGCTCCTGCTTCTGTAAGTAAATCAATCATATCTTTCTGACAGAAATAAGCTGCCCAGTGTAAAGGAGTATAACCTTCATTATTTCTCGCATTTACATCTGCTCCTTTAAGAACAAGCAATTTTGCTACAGGTATATTTCCGTTACTGGCTGCATAAAAGAGAGGAGTTTCTCCTTCTCTTGTTTTACTGTTTACATCTGAACCGGACATGAGAAATCCGGCAAGTTCTTTATTATTCATTGTAACCGCTATATGAAGAGGCGTAAATCCCATAGGACCTTTTTTCAGGAAAGTAGTTTCATTAATAAACTTCTCCCATGAGGTTTTATCTCCTTTCATTACAGCGTAGTATAAATTTTCTTTTGCCCCTCTGGATATGAGAAACTCACATATTTCTTTCTGATTATTAACAGATGCATAGGCCAGAGGTGTAAAGCCTTCTATGTCTGTCGCATTTACATCTGCTCCTTTTGAAACAAGTAATTCTGCCAAATCTTTATGGCCGTAATAGGCTGCAAGATGTAAAGGCACATCACAGGAAAGAGTTTTCCCGTTCACATCTGCCCCTTTATCTATAAGTAATTCTGCCAGTTCTTTATTATTTTTTAATATTGCCTCATATAAAGGATTGGCTCCGTTATTATCTTTTCCGTTTACATCTGCTCCTTTTGATATTAAAAACTCTGCCATATCTTTATTCAATGATATATGTAAAGGAGAAAGATTTTGATTATCTCCGGCATTTACGTCTGCTCCTGCTGCCAATAAAAGGTCTGCCAGTTTTATAAAACCATGTTCAGATGCTATATGTAAAGGCGTTCTACCCTGATTATCTCTGCAGTTTACATCTCCTCCTTTTGAAATAAATAAAAGGGCTCCGTCTTTACAATTATACATGGCAGCTATATGTAAAGGAGTATGACCGTCATTATCTTTTTCATTCACACTGGCTCCTTTTGAGATAAGGAGTTCTGCTACTTCTTTCTTTTCTGCCTGATGAAGGATAGTTTCTCCGTCATTATCTTTACTGTTTACATCCAACCCTTTCGAGATAAGTAATTCTGCCACATCTGTATTCTTCGCGACATGGAGAGGAGTTTCTCCTTTATAATCCCTTACATTTACATCTGCTCCTGCAGACAGGAGTAATTCAACAAATGATTTATACCCGTATTTTGATGCCAGATACAGAGGTGTAACAGAGTAATAATTTTTCTGATCTATATGTGCCCCTTTTGTTATTAACAGTTCTCCCAGTTCTTTATCATCGAGAAAAGCTGCGGCATGAAGAGGAGATTTGCCTTTAAAACAGGTTTTATTTACATCGGCACCTGATAGGATAAGAATTTTTGAAATTTCCTGTGCCTCTTTTTTCAGTTCCGGTAAAGGTTTATAATAAACATGAAGAAAAATTTCAAAATTTAAAGACATAAACAAAGGAGTAAAATCGTCATAAACAGAATTCACATCTGCTCCTTTACTTATAAGTAATTCTACAAGGGCTTTATTTCCATAGTAAGATGCTATATGGAGCAGAGTCATGTTATGTAAATATCTGCCGTTAACATCCACCGATTCAAGAGAAGGATCGATGTTCATAATCCCTGAAAGATATTCTCTCCCCTCCAGATATTTCTCTTCCTGCCAGTTTCTTAACCGGTATTTATCAAACAAAACAATTGATTTATTCACCAGAGCAGCTATACACTTCTCATTTATCTGGAGAGCTTTATCATAAGAAATCAGGGCTTCTTCATATTTACCCTGAATGGCCATTTCATTCCCATTTTTAACCCATTCATCTGAAGTTTCTCCTTTTATCATTATATTAACAATCAAAAAGCATATAAATATTATCAGACAATTTTTTATTATCATAAACATGCCTCCCTGTATAAAGCTATAAATATTACGAGGTTATTACTGACCTGAGCATAAATATTTAATAAATGGTTTTATCCCGTCACGCGTTACGAGAGCATGTACGTATTATTTATGCTCCCCCGGTAATTATAATTGTAGTGATAAATATGAGAAAGTCAAGAAAATTCTTTTCGGAATAAATTTATAATTGCGTTTAAAAATGACAGGTGATTTTACATACAAGGGAAAAAGAAATTT
>CAYSLJ010000179.1:0-13901 GCA_964431735.1 uncultured Synergistia bacterium
AAAGGAATTTTACAAAATTTTATCGGTGGGCTAGGATTTTTCCGACACGCTCTAAAGACTATCCTGAGAAGACCTTTTCCTATAGAATTACTGAGGTGAGCATAAATAATACATAACTGCTCTCGTGACGAGTAACGGGAGGAAAACCCTTATTACATGCTTATACTCAGGTCAATAATTTATATGAGAATCGTAATGCGTAACGGGAGGAACAAATTCTCATACTTCGTTGTGACCAGGTCGGTCATGGATGTTAGATACAGGGAAGGTCAGAAAAAGAATCAACTTACCTGCCTGAAACCTCTCCATTACACCGATAGATTAAACGAAATTTTTGGATATAAATAGAACCGGAAAATTATGAAGGAAATATATAAGAAATCTGGAATAGAATTTTTATATGTAAAGGAATTTTTATATAGATTACAGAATTTTATCAGAAATATTTACCCTGCAGGGGAGATGGGTTTATGAAAAAAAACTGTACCACATGTGGATATGAAAATATTATAACAGCTAAATTCTGCAATAACTGCGGAAGTGAACTGAAAGATCGATTTTATACAGGGAAACCTCTGCCGGAAGAAACAATCATTGACAACCGGTATAAAATTATAAGTACCGTCCAGACTTATGAGAGAGGTAATCTCTACAGTGCTTCAGATAATAAACTGGAAAAATTATATTCAATAAGAGAATTTTTCAGTCCCTGTGAATATATTCAGACAAAAATACCATATGATAAAGAACAGGTACATATGCTTTCCGTGCTGGAAAAAACTGATAAGAGAGCAGAGTATTTTACTGCCGGTAATTCCTATCATCTCCTCATGCATTTTGGAGAAGGGAAAAAATTAGCATATACAGACGATCTGATGGATAAAGAATCTATTGAAAAATTACTCACAGTGGCAGAAGAAACGGAACTCTTTTTAAGTAAAGCAAAACTGATGGCCCCTCTGAACCATACATCCATCCCTGCCATAAGAGATTATTTTATCTTTAATGGACGATACTATGTGGTTTTTGATTTTTTAGACGGCGAAGATATGGAAACTATTTTAACAGGAAACGGCAAAACAGGATTCCCTGAAGAAAAAGTAATAGATTGGACAAAACAGATTTTAGAAGGGCTGACTTATCTTTACAGAGAACATCCCGGTCTCTGTTATAATAATATTACAGGTGAAGATATATTTCTGAACAGACATGAAAAGATTCGTTTAATCAATCATATGTCAGACAGAAGAGAGGGAAATTTTTCCCGTAATACAGGTACATTCATATACAGACTTCTTACAGGAGCAGCTTCGATAAAAGATAAACCTCTCAGAACTATTATTCCTTCCATATCAGACGATCTGGAAAGAATAGTAAACATGGCTTTAAAAGGAGAATACAGAGATCCGGAAATCATGCTCCATGATCTGTCATCAGGGCAGTTGATGACCTGTACCAATCAAATAAAATATATGTTTGATTTTAAATTCGGTTCATGGGGTACAGGTAAAGGTCTCTTCAATCGACCGGGAGGACTTACTGTAGATGTAACCGGTAATGTCTATATAGCAGACACTCATAATGATTCAATACAAAAATTCGACCCTTCGGGAAAATTTCTTACATCATGGGGGAAAAAAGGGACAGGTAAAGGTCAATTCAATCTTCCCTTTGGCGTGACTGCCGATGAGGAAGGAAATATTTATGTTGTAGATACTCATAACCATCGTATACAAAAATTTGATCCATGGGGTAATTATATAATAGAGTGGGGAAGTGGCGGAAGCGAAGACGGTCAATTCAGTGTTCCTTCAAAAATAGCTATTGACCGGAAAGGATATATTTATGTAGCGGACACAAAAAATCATAGAATACAAAAATTCGACAGTGCCGGAAATTTTGTAACCCGGTGGGGCACCTTCGGTCATGATGAAGGACAGTTCAATTACCCCAGAGGCATTGCAGCAGACAGCAGGTGTTATGTCTACGTGGCAGACACAAGGAATAATCGTATACAAAAATTTAATGAATCAGGAGATTTTCTGCTGTCATGGGGTGAAACAGGCTCTATAAACGGACAGTTCAAAGGACCTGAAGCCATAACAGTAAACATGGAAGAACAGGTTTATGTAGCTGATTTTGATAATCAAAGAATACAGCAGTTCGATAATAACGGTAATTTTATCACCTTATTCGGCTCAAAAGGTAATGAAAAAGGACAGTTTAAAGGGCCGGGAGATATAGCAGTAAACAGTGCCGGTGATATATATGTTGCAGATACAGAAAGCCATTCTATTCAAAAATTTATTCCTGTCGTGAAAGAGAAACATAAAATAATAGCACCTGTAATAAGAGTAAAAACTCCTTCCGTAAAACATGACTCACCATGCCTGTTCAGAGCAAAATGGGGAACCTGTGGCTATGGAGACGGTCAATTCATATGGCCAGTTTCTATGGCAATAGATAAAAAAGGACATATTTATATAACAGATTGCGGCAAACATAATATTCAAAAATTTGATTTATCGGGAAATTTTGTAAAAAAATGGGGTATGTGGGGTGAAGACTCCGGTAAATTTATATGTCCTCACGGCATAACTGTTGACAGTAAAGATAATGTTTATATAGTAGATTTTGCAAACCACAGAATAGAAAAATTTGACTGTAACGGAAATTTTATAACAACATGGGGAGACAGAGGGCCTCTTGAAGGACAGTTTAATTATCCTGAAGGTATTGTGTCAGACAGAGAAGATAATATTTATGTGTCAGATACGGAGAATCACAGAATAGAAAAATTTGACTGTAACGGAAATTTTATTGCAGTATTCGGTAAAGAAGGGGGAGAAGAGGGACAGTTCAGATTTCCGTCCGGTATGGCAATAAATAGTGAAGGAGAAATCTATGTTGCAGACAGAGAAAACTATAGAATACAGAAATTCGACTTACAGGGAAATTTTATAGCACAGTATGGTATAAAAGGCAGAGGAAACGGACAGTTTGAACAGCCATGTTCTGTTACTGCAGACAGAGAAGGAAACGTTTATGTTTCAGACCGGAATAATCACAGAATTCAAAAATTCGACAGACACGGTAATTTCCTTATGACTTACGGTTCATCCGGTTTCAATGACGGAAATTTTAAAAAACCTTCATCAATTTTAATAGATTTTGCAGGGAATCTGTATGTAGCAGATACGTTAAATCATCGTATACAGAAATTTACCATTCTTACAACTTCATCAGAAAGTGAAAAAGAGCTTCTTCCTCCTTTTTTAACATATATATTCACAAATACATGGGGAGAAGAAGGAACAGACAACTCCTGCTTTGATTATCCTTACGGCATATGTACAGATACTCTCGGCAATATTTATGTAGGAGATACCTTCAATCACAGAATACAAAAATTCGATTCTTCCGGAGAATTCATAACAACATGGGGAACATGCGGTTCTGAAGAAGGAGGTCAGTTTGTCAATCCTTTCGGAGTATGTGTGGATACGGAAGGAAATATCTATGTGGCAGACAGTGATAATAACTGTATTCAGAAATTTTCGTCATCTTTTAATTTTATTAAAAAATGGGGCACCGAAGGCTCTCTGGAAGGGGAATTTAAAATTCCTAGTGGAGTGGCCACAGATTTTACAGGAAATATTTATGTTACAGACAGTGAAAACCACAGGGTACAGAAATTTGATTGTCATGGAAATTTCATAAAAACATGGGGAAAAGAAGGAACAGAACAGGGACAGTTTAACGGTCCTTTTGGTATTGCCGTTTCTTCGGAAGGATATGTTTATGTGGCAGATACGCTTAATAACAGAATTCAAACCTTTAACTGTGACGGAACCTTTATAAGGGAATTTGGAGTCCAGGGAAAAGAAACAGGTGAATTTGAATCTCCTGAGGCTATATGTGTGGACACCATGGGAAATATCTATGTGGCAGATACGGAAAATCACCGTATACAAAAATTTGACAGGGAAGGCAATTTTATAACATTCTGGGGAGAAGAAGGACAGGGTGACGGACACTTCAAAAATCCTTTCGGTATTGCAGCAGACTCTATGGGAAATATCTATGTGGCAGATACGGAAAATCAACGTATACAAAAATTTTCTCCTTTACCGGAAAAAGAAGAGATAAAAGAAGAAATTATACCTGTTAAAACTACAGTACCGGAAGAGATAAAACCTCTGGAAGAAATAGTGGAAGAAATAGAAGAACATGAAATCCAGGTAAGTGAAACCTATATATTTCTAAAACAGTGGGGTAAAGAAGGAAAGAATGAAGGCGAATTCGATAATCCCTATGGAATTACTGCAGATGGTACGGGAAATATTTATGTAGCAGACACATTCAATCACTCGATTCAAAAATTTGACAGTAACAATAATTTTGTAACAAAATGGGGCACATGCGGTTCAGAAAACGGTCAGTTCAACAACCCCTTCCGTGTGGCAGCAGACAGCAGAGGATATATTTATGTGGCAGATACCATGAATCACAGGATACAGAAATTTGACTCCCATGGCAATTTCCTTCAAAAATGGGGAAAACATGGCAATGGAGAAGGAGAATTTAATAATCCTTTTGGCATTGCTATTGACGTAGAAGGCAATATTTATATATCAGATACATTCAATCACTCAATAGATAAATTTTCTGCTGACGGAGTATTTATTGAAAGGTGGAAGACTGATTATACAGGTGAAATAGACATCAGATTTCCCAGAGGGATTGCAATAGATAAAAAAGGATTTATTTATGTAGTTGACTGGGATAATAGTTCCATACAAAAATTTGATCTAAAGAGTAATTTTATTACAAAATGGGGGAAACGTGGTTCACAGGACGGAGAATTTAATAATCCTTTCGGTATTGCCGTAGATGAAGAAGGATTCATTTATGTAGCAGACTGGGATAATCATCGGATTCAGAAATTTGATAAAGATGGTAATTTTATCACAAAATGGGGAAATCTGGGTTCAGAAGAAGGCCAGTTCAACCGTCCGGGAGGAATTGCCGTGGATAACATGGGACATATCTATGTGGCAGATACAAGAAATCACCGTATACAGAAATTTATAAAACAATAAATAACTGGCAACCATGTCCGGTATCTCTGATTTCTACAATCCTGTAATCAAAAAAATCGCTGTCTTATTTTTTCTGTAACTGTTTCGAAAGGTCCTTTGTCATATCCAGATCTATTAATAAATTACCTTCACTCAGTTCTTCCATATCTTTTATAAGATCCAGTTCTTCTATAAGTTCTTTTGAAGTAATTTCCTGAGTAATAAAAGGTATCTGTAAATTCTCTGAACCGGGAGTAACAAATTCATGTCTGCATGTCTTACAAAACTTTGCAAATACTCTATTTTTATTCTTACATTCAGGACATTCTCTGTATTCATTAGCAATGGAAGGAAGCTGTTTAAAAAGGCCGAGACCGAGAACCTTTCTGACATTACCTCCACAGGTATTACAGAATTTCGCTGTAATTCTGTTTATAGTGTTACAGGTGAGACAAAAGCTTGCCATTTCTATAAAAGTAACACCGCAGGACTTGCAGAATCTGGCATTTAAATTATTATGAGTATTACACCTGGGGCACTCCAGCATACTTACCGATTTCTCAATTATGACACGGGGTAGACTCAATCTTCTGAGTTTTACCAGATCTTCTCCACAGCATGTACAGAATTTGGCGGAAAATCTATTTATACTGTTACATGCATGGCACATGTACATGTAATGAGTTGTTCTGGGTTTTCCAGATTTTACAGATATTTCTTCTTCAAATACTCTTGCTTCTTCTGAAGGATCCGTTTTTTCCTCTATTTCAATTTCTACTCTGTCAATTCTATCTTCCTGTTTCTGTTCAAATTTCCCGGTAGAAAGTTTTTCCGGTTCCTCAGATATTTTTTCCATGTCTTTTTCAACCGGACTTCCCTTCTTATCTTCTTCTAGTGGCAACATGTTTTCCTGAGTTGACTGACCATATATTTTAAATAATTCAAAATTGTTCAACCTTACCACTTCATTTATTTCTTTCAATTCCTTAAAAGAACTGATAATAAGACCCATACATGACATAAGAGCTGTTTCTTTATCAAGAATAAATTGTTGTTTATTTATACTGGTCTTTTTATTTTTAGGAAGACAGAATTTATAGGAGTTAATCTTAAGTTGAGTATTGATATATTTATGTAGATCCCTGAATTGAATTGCACCGCCGCAAAAAATTATAGAATCAAATTTATCCAGCCTGTAATCGGAACCAAAATATCTCAGAGATTTTGAAATTTCAGTAGCCCATTCCTTGACATGAAGAATCAGGAGATGAAAGAGGTTAGTCTTTATGTTATTTATATCAATTATATTATCACATTTAATCTTTTTAATTTCTTCTGCATGTTCATAATCTACCATTTCGGCCTTCATAATGGCTTCAGTTAATTTATGTCCTCCGTATGAGAAAACTGCTGTTTGAGAAAGGTGTCCATCTTTCATAAGAGTCAATGAAGTACCTTCATCGCCCATATTTATTATAGCTACATTTTTCTTTTTACTCTCATCTTTTATTATGAGATTGGCAAGAACTGTCATGGCAAAAGGCTCTATAATAATATTATCAGGGTCCAGATCTGCCATAAACAAAGTCTTTCTGAGATTATCATAAGCTTCTTTTCTCAGTGCTATTATTCTTACTTTCATATCTCTGTCACTATCATGGGAAGAAAGTATTTTATAGTCAATATAACATTCTTCTACCGGTAAAGGAATTAGCTGTTTGAGATTGGATGATAACATAGAAGGGAGTTTTTCAGCAGATGTAACAGGAACCTTTATTGTCCTTATAACAGAACAATAAGGAGAAAGAGAGGCAATAACATCGAAATCTTCCTTATCTTTCAATATAGATTTTATCGTTTCACTCAATTTTTTCGGATTAATTATCATACCATTCACTACAGTATTATCAGGAGTTTTTTTACAGGAAATTAATTTCGGCCCCATATGTCCCTTCGAGTCGACACCCATTTGTAAAAGTTTTATCTCGTGAGAACCAATATCCAGACCAAGTACTTTAGATAATTGTTGTTTGAATTGATTGAGATTTGAAGTTTTTATTTTAAATATGTCTGACAGCAAAGGTTTTTCAAAAAGATGAGGAGAAGTTTTCTTTATAACCTCTTCCTGTTTAGTTTCTCTATCTACTACTTTTATCTTTAAAAGAGCTTCTTTAAATTCTTTTGCAGAAGAGAATCGATTTTCCGCTTCCATTTCTGTAGCTTTAGAAATTATATCCTGAAGCCCGGCAGGAATATCATCACGATATTTATTCAGAGAAGGGTATATAAAAAGATTACCTTCAGCTTCGGCAGGGTCATAACCGGTAAGAAGTCTGTGAAGTGTTGCGCCGAGAGCAAAAATATCACTCTGAGGATAGGCTTTACCTAGATATTGTTCAGGTGATGCATAACCTGTTGTGCCAACACTTGTTCCCGGATCTCTTTTCTCAAAGACATGGGCTACACCAAAATCTACCAGTACTACACGATTGCCTTCATGTTCCATAAGATTATCAGGTTTTACATCTCTGTGAATAATCATAGGTTTATAGGTATGAAGATAATCCAGGATATCGCAGATCTGTATGCCCCAGTTAATTACAAGTTCGGGGCTCAAATAATAATCATTGAGCAGTGCATCATAGAGTATATCTTCAAGGGATTTACCCTTTACATAATCCATAACCAGACAATATCTTATATCTTCTACAAAATGATTCTGTACAACAGGCAGTCCCGGATGTCTTAATTTAGCGAGTATAACGGCTTCATCTTTAAATTTACTGATTGCATAGGTTCTTTCTTCAGGATCTTTAAAATTATCTGTCATAATCTTAATGGTACATAACGTATCAAGATTATTATCCCTGGCAAGATAGAGTATGGCCATACCGCCTGTTTCAAGGGTCTGGATAATCTCATATCTGCCGCTGTGAAGTATCATACCTGGTTCCAGTGCGAGGGGAATATTATTATATCCGCAAAACTGGCAAAATACTGATTCGCTGGTAATTTCTTTACCACAATAAATACAAATGGACACTTTAAAACCTCCCGTCCCTCTTATACGATTCGCTTCAGTCTACACATTAAGTCTTTATTTAACCACTCCTCTGAAAAAATATAAATCACTTTACATCTTTTCAATAACTTCCATCATACCAGATGACGGGGGATATAAATCAACTTCCCATATACTGACAGTTTACTGACCTTATAGCGAAATGGTATTCTTTAATGGACTGGCTTAAGCCAGTGATAAGATATTCTCGGTTGTAAAAAAATAACCATATCATATTTACAATCGTGACGCGTAAGGCATGACGCGAGGACAATAAACATAATTTACCGGAATTATTTTCTTACAGTCCCTTACCAATAAATTCTTACCAATAAACATACAAAGTAGTATATATTTAACGTTTACACAAAAAAATCCTTCTAAAAAAAAATTTTTTCTAAATTTTCCATATAAGATTTTCTGCATACCAGCTTATGAAAATTTCTGCAAGAATAAGGTCTCTTAAAAAAGCTCTCTTCAAAAAAATTTTTATGAAATCAAAGGTATCTTTTATAAATCTTTCCAGTTCAGGAGAAATTTCATAACCTCTCGATTTCAATCTGCAGATAAATGCGACTCCACCGGTAAGAGTGTCAGGTAATTTCATATTTATCCTTTCACAGAGAATTTTTACCAGGAGAGGATCAAGTGATATATTTTTCCATCTGTCCAGTAATTTGATAGTCTGTTTATTTATTTCCGGATCAATTAAATCAGAAATAATGCCGGGACTATTTTTAGCTGTAGCAAATATTTGATCTTCACAGTTAATCCATTTTAAAAGAGGTAAATAAATGGCTTTATGCCATATGCTCTCAAGGGGCATTTTTGCCTGAATCGTGTTACCCTTTAATATATCTTTTAACCATGTATCTAAAGACATAATATCCCCTGAAGAAGAAATTATGCAGGGCATATTATGTTTCTTTTTAATAAAGGTCCAGACATGTCCGCCATTTATATCAGATAGAGTAAGCTCAATTTCAGAAGGCATATTATACCAGTCAGAAGGGCTATAAGTATAAAAAAACTCTTCCTCTGTATTATCAAAACTTGAAGAAATTACTTTCAAAATCGTTCTGGTTTCGCCGTCATCTTTTACATTCCACTGAGAACCTTCAGAAAAAGGTATAAGAAGCATAATGATTTCTCTGCCTATTAAAGATATGAATTTATCAATTAAATGCCTGTTTTTATTGTTATAAAAGAGACAGGTAAAGTAAGACCATGGAATTAAAGAGAGTTTTTTTTCTTCTTCCAGATTTTCCAGTATTTCAGGCATATCGACAGGTCTGTCTCTATGTATATAATCCCAGTCAAGCCAGTCAACCCATCTATCAGGTATTCTCATCCAGAATGTTTCTTTCACAGATTTATCGAAATTCCTGTCATCTCTGACATATAAAGATGCAGACCATATTCCTCCTGTTACCGGAGCTTTTATATCCATTACAACAGGCGGTTTTTCAAAATCCTTTACCGGTAAAGTCATAATATGGTCAGGTTTATCAAGAGGATATAATGTGACAAGTCTGTCAGACATAAAATCAAGAGAATTTTCTTTCCAGTTAATTTTTATCTCTTCTGTTTTATCTTTATTTTTCAAGGACTCAACCGTAAGGTTTTCAAACTCTGTTATTCTCCTCCATGTAAAGAGGGCAATATTCTTATATTTCATAGTAATATGTGCCTCTTTGAAATCACCGAAAGACTTTAACTGAAAAATAAAGTCATTCAATTCCAGAGACCATACAGATTTAAATCTCTCATATTCACATGATATTAAAGGAAATTTTTCCGACATAGAGAAAATTTCCAGAAGGAATTTTAATATGCCGTCCTTACATACTCCTTCTGCTTCATCAACAGAAACAAGGATCTTACTATCCTGAAAACTATCAATTTCCTGAGCGGGGAAATATTCATTTACCGACTTCCAGTCATACCAATAAATCTGACATAATGGCCTTTCTATTGCCCATCTGACATAACTTCTATCAAGGAAAAGGGTAACACTTTTTCCATTACGGGGAAATAATTTTATACCAAGAAAGGCATTTCCCCTGTCTTCTTCAGCAAAAAGATCAACTTTATTTCCGTAAAATTTAAAAGCAGTATTTTCTAAGGGATTAAATTCGGGCACTCTGGAAAAAACGAGGGAAAAACTCTTTGATCTGTAAGGACTTTCAGGAGAAAA
The DNA here is from genome assembly GCA_964431735.1 of uncultured Synergistia bacterium. Classification (GTDB taxonomy): domain Bacteria; phylum Vulcanimicrobiota; class SpSt-956; order SpSt-956; family JAKJGF01; genus CALARM01. The sequence continues at coordinate 10,340 of CAYSLJ010000179.1, forward strand.
TTCTCTCTTACAGTCTTCCAGAGAGAGATATAAAAAAGGAAGTATTATATCCTCTCTGCCTGTAGAACCTTTAATACGAATCTCATAAAGTCCCTGTACCGGGGATTTTAAAGGTATAAAAATACTTTTATCTTCCGGTTCATAATTAATCTGAAAGAGTGATTGCTGTTCTTCTTCCATGTCTGTACGTATTACTTCACATGAAGCATTTCTCCAGAATAACAGCGTATCTGCAGTAAAAGACATTTTCAAATTTCTCGGATGGGTAATGACAGGAATATCATCGGAACATCTTATCCATGAAGGAATTTTGTCTTCTGTTACAAGGAGCGGTTTATTGATAAGACATTTAGAAGTTTTAAAGATAAGATCTGTTTTTACTGTATTCATGAATGTTATATCAGGGCCGTTATAATTAAGCGGAAGCTCACAGTCAAATTTGCAATAAAGAGCTTTCCAGCCCTTCCACTTACCGTAAAGAGTGGTTTTTACAGTATGTTCAGCAGAACATATTATATGTGCTTCTTCCGGGTAAATAATAAATAATTCATCAGGATATTTATCATTTATGAGTTTATAATCTTTGCCGCTGAAGATAAAGAGGGGAATCTTCATACCGTCTGATACAGGGAAATTACTGTGAATAATATAATCTTTATCATGGATTTTAACATGCCATTCTTCCGAAGGACCTGCAGAATATTCCATGCAATTCAATTTAACATGTTCTTTCTTTTCATGAGGCAGAATTTTATAGTTTATTTCTGTTTCTTCGTTACCCTGTGTAATAATGAGCGGTGTAAAACCTCTCGAAGGATTAAATAACATATATGGTAAATCGTATCTGTAAATTTTATCACTGTATTTAAAAAATTTATGGAAAGATTTCACTATATATTCAGGCAGACCCCACTGCCAGTAAATCACAGGCTTATCTTTATGCCACATTTTTGCCATATAGAGGATTCTATCCACAATATTGCTGTTAACAGGATTTCCATATTGAAGAAAACTCTGGAGACCTTTAGGAATATGTCTTATTTTTTCATGTTCATTAATCCATTTATTTATAAGATTTTTGCCATTTTCATGTATTTCTCCGGACAGATCCGGTTCCATAAATTCCTTAATAAATATATCTATATATGCAGGCGGTATGAGACTATGAAACAATATACGTGTTACATAACCCTGTCTGTCTGAAACATCTTCAAACAGTTCCAGTTCGTTTTCTCTGAGGCAATCCATAAACATATGGCCAAAGAGACTGGAATTTTTAACATCCTTTATACCTATACCTTCAAAAATATATGGCCAGAACGGTCTTTCCTTTTCATCTATATAAAAACCTGTACCTGCCCATACAAGGTAAAGACTTATAACAGCACGACTTTCCCCTGTATTGAGCTTTTTCAAACAGGAAGGGGGATAGTCTGTGAAAAAAGCCTTTAAAATCTCCTTAAATGTTTCAAATGTTTCTTTACCAAGACTGTAAGTCAGTTCTCCTATTACATTTACAGACAAAAAATTATTTAAAATAAGATTGCCAAGTTCTGTAAAAAATTTCTCAGGACTTTTCTGTTCCGTAATAGTTGAATTAAAAATTTCTTTCAAAGAATGTTCTGTTATTTTTATATTCATTATCTTTCCCCCTCTATCTGTTTCACGTGAAACAATTTTAGCGTGACGCGTAACGCGTAACGCGTGACGGGTGGATTGACCTACTCACTGTTTTCAAACCCTCTCATGAGCAGTCTCGTGCCATGCCACTTGAGTTCAATTTCTTTATAATTTGCATAATACTGCTGCCAGAGAGGATCCTTTTCTATAGATCTGTCTATTTTTATAACTATTTCTTTATCCAGAAATTCCATTTTTCCTTTATATTTTATATCTTTTCCTTTCATGACAAAATTAAGTTTTTCCGTCATCCATTCAGGTTTACCGAGAGGCATTACAGTTTCACCGGTTTTCGGGTTCCATACAATATATTTATCTGCAAGCTTTGTTCTCAGTGTTTGAACGGAAGAAGGATCTCCGTGAACCAGGATAATTGATTTCGGTTTTATATAACTTATCCACTGACACAGCTGCCCCTGATCGGCATGGGCCGAAAGATGATATCTTTCCACTCTGCAGCCGAGTAAAAATTCTTCATCACCGAATTTTACACTTTTCCCTGTTTCCATCTCCAGAAGCCTTCTGCCGGGAGATTCTTCGTCCTGATATCCCGTTATGAGTATGGCATTTTTACGATTATCTATAAGCTGTTTTGCATACCATACGGAAGGCCCTCCCGTCATCATGCCTGAACTGCTTATAATGCAGCATGGCTTCAGAAGTGCTTCAGTTCTAGTGCCTTTATCTGCTTTTATAATCCTGGTAAGAGAAGAAGGTTCTTCATTCCAGAACAGAGGCTGACGGGAATTGCGTATATAATTTTTCATTTTTTCCGGAAGGTAATCCGAAAGATCCCTGTAAAGGTCACAGATACTTCTTACCATGCCATCTACATAAACAGGGAAAGACGGTATTTTTCTTCCCAGCATATAATCACGGAGTATGAGTATTATTTCCTGGGCTCTTCCGAGAGCAAAGGCAGGGATTAAAACAATTCCTCCGTTGTCTATTATTTCTCCTACCTTCATGGCGAGTTTTGTTTCCTCATCCTGTCTTTTCGGATGAAATCCTCCTCCGTAAGTAGATTCTACAATAAGGAGATTTATATCATTAAAGAGATCCCCCGATGGCGGAGAACATCCTTCTACAGTTCTCTGATTTGCTATGGAAATATCTCCCGAATAAAGGATTTTTATATCGTTTTTCATATCATGAATCAAAACGGATGCAGCACCCATAATATGTCCTGCAGGGTGAAAATAAATCTTTATGTCTTTTAAAGGTTCAAACCATGATGAAAAAGGGAATGTCTCAAGCTTCCACAGAGACTGTTCTATTTCTTCTTCCGTAAATAATATTTCACTTTCTTCTTCATATGTCATAATCTTACAGGAATCTTTTAATAAAAGAGAGGCAAGTAATTTCGTAGGAGGAGTACAGCAGTAAAAAGCCTCAGGGTGTTTACGAAAGAGTACGGGAATTGCCCCTGTATGATCCATATGGGCATGGCTGAATATGACCAGATCAAGTTTTTCGGGAAGTTCTTCAATAGCAGGCAACATGTCGGAACCTTTTCTGTTAACCCTTATACCTGCATCGAGAAGTATGTGCTTATCATCTATAGTTAACAGGTAAGAGCTTGCACCTACTTCATTTGCCCCTCCGAGAGCTTTGAAATAAAGACTCATAAAGTTACCCTCTGGTGAATTATTTAGATAGATTGCTTCTACATGGTTTATGTAAAGCTCTATTTTACGCCATTAAAAATGAAAATTCCTATACGTTTAAATTATTTAGATAAACTACTTCTACTTAAATTTCATCTAAAGCCTTATTTTACGCCATTAAAAATGAAATTTCCTATACTCTTGAATTATGAAAATCGTGACGCGTGACGCGTGACGCGGAGGCTGTCTCAAAAATATGACTAAATAGACATATA
>CAYSLJ010000180.1:0-13833 GCA_964431735.1 uncultured Synergistia bacterium
AAGAGCCTCACACACCGGAAGGTATTTGATGACTTTTCGGATAGGCTCTAAGTAAAGCTAATCGCTAACAATTACTGAAGTGAACATAAATGATACATACATGCTCTCGTGACGCGTAACGCGTAACGCGTGACGGGAGGACAACCTTTATTACATATTTATGCTCAGGTCAGTAATAGATTTATTAAATCACGTGTAGTTTCCAGTGAAAAGAATCTAACTGTCGTAAAAAAACGCTATCTATTACAATATGCCCCCATAAAATTATCAAAATTAAAAGAAGGATTTCATCTTTAAAATAAAAACATAGTTTTATGTAATTTCTCACCTTGACAACATACAGTTTAGAAATTATTATAGTCTTTATGCAATTTAGCCATGTCTGGCTGTAAAATTAAGGAGTTGACTTTTTAAGAAGATGAGTGAAAAATTGTTTCTAGGTATTGATATTGGTTCTGTAAGTGTAAATCTTGTAATTCTGAATGAAAAAAAAGAAATATTAAAAGAAGAATATATAAGACATATGGGACAGCCTGTAAAGACTGCCCTTGACGCACTTAAAGCTGTGGAAGCAAAATTTCCCGTAGAAAATATATGGGATATAGGGGTTACCGGGTCAGGCGGAAAACTTATTGTTGACAAAATTAAAGGTACCTTTGTAAATGAAGTCGTTGCACAGGCAAAAGCGATAGAACTTTTCCATCCTCAGACAAGAACGATTATTGAAATAGGCGGAGAAGATTCAAAGCTTATACTTGTAGAATATGATAAACATTCGAAAACTATGATGGTAAAAGATTTTGCCATGAATACCATCTGTGCCGCAGGAACAGGTTCTTTTCTGGATCAGCAGGCAACAAGGCTTGGTTTCACTATAGAACAGTTCGGCGAAGAATCCCTCAAATCCAAAACTCCTCCGAGAATTGCCGGCCGCTGCAGTGTTTTTGCTAAAACTGATATGATTCACCTTCAGCAGGAAGCAACACCTGTTTATGATATTATATCAGGCCTCTGTTTTGCTATGGCCAGGAATTTCAGGAGCAGTATAGGTAAAGGAAAAGATTTTGTAAAACCTGTAGTGTTTCAGGGTGGTGTCGCAGCAAACAAAGGTATGATAAGAGCTTTTAGAGAAGTTCTTGGCCTTATTGACGGTGAATTAATAGTGCCGGAACATTTCCCGTCCATGCCTGCCATAGGTGTGGCTTTACTTCGTATGACTGTTCCGGATATACAGAAAATAACATGGAACCTTTCTGAACTTGAGGCATATCTTGAAAGTAATAGAGGAAAAGAAAGAAAATCCATGGTACCTCTTTCAAAAGACAGTGTTGTTGATGTGTCCAGATTACTTCGTAAAGAAACCCCTCTTTCTTCCGGTGAAAAATTGAAGGTTTATCTCGGTATAGACATTGGTTCTATAAGTACGAATGTTGTTGCTATAGATGAGAACAGAAAGGTTGTAGCAAGAAGTTATTTGAGAACAGCGGGAAGACCTATAGAAGCTGTAAGGCAGGGTATCAGAGAAGTAGGTTCTGAAATAAAAGATCATGTTATAGTCGCAGGTGTGGGAACTACCGGTTCCGGAAGATATATGATAGGGGATCTCGTAGGTGCCGATGCTGTAAGAAATGAAATTACTGCTCAGGCTACTGCTACAGCACATTATGATCCTGAAGTAGATACAATATTTGAAATAGGCGGTCAGGATTCCAAATATATAAGTCTTTCCAACGGAGCCATTGTTGATTTTGAAATGAACAAAGTCTGTGCAGCAGGAACAGGTTCTTTCCTTGAAGAACAGGCAGAAAGACTGGATGTAAATATAAAGGGAGAATTCAGTGAAATAGCCCTCTCTTCTCAGTGCCCGTCATGTCTCGGCGAAAGATGTACTGTATTTATGGAGTCAGATGTAGTTCATAACCAGCAGTTAGGTGTTGAAAAAGCCGATATAGTAGCAGGTCTTTCCTATTCTATAGCACAGAATTACCTTAACAGGGTAGTGGGAGAACGTAAGATTGGAAATAAGATATATTTCCAGGGAGCTGTTGCGAACAACCAGGGTGTAAAGGCAGCTTTTGAAAGTGTTCTCGGAAAACCTATAAATATACCGCCGAATTTTGATGTAACAGGTGCTATAGGTTCTGCCATACTTGCCCAGGAATACTGCAGAGAAGAAGGTATTACTGAAAGCAGATTTAAAGGCTTTGATATTATTAACATGGAATATGAGATAAGTTCTTTTGAATGTAAAGAATGTTCAAACCTCTGTGAAATAAGAAAAGTTACAGTAGCAGATGGTCAGACCCTCTTTTATGGAAGCAGATGTGAAAAATTTGAAATAGATAAAACCAGAAAGAAGAATAATATTCCTGATTATTTTAAAGAAAGAGAAGTTCTCCTTAATGAATATTATCAGAAAAATAAAGTAACAGGGGATAAGAAAATAGGTTTTCCAAGAATTCTTACCATGTATTATGAAATGTTTCCTTTCTGGTCAGCATTTTTCACAGAACTGGGCTATGAAATAGTACTTTCAGATATGACTACGAAAAAGATTATTCATATGGGAGTGGAAAATGCAGTGGCAGAAACCTGTTTTCCTGTAAAGGTTGCTCTCGGCCATGTCCATAATCTTATAGATAAAAAGATTGAATATTTATTCCTTCCCAGCCTTATAAATATGAAGCAGAATAACCAGAATCTTCCTGAAAGCTTCAGCTGTCCTTATGTTCAGAGTATACCTTATACGCTTCGCTCTGCTATTAATTTTGAAAAAGCAGGCATCAAGGTTCTCGATCCTGCACTGTTCTTTAAAGAAGGTTATAATACCGGCTCAGTTCAGAAAGAATTGATAGAAATGGGAAAAATTCTGGGACTGAAAGGAAAAGACGTTAAAAATGCCATAAAGAAAGCAGCTGAGGTTCAGGATAGTTTCTATAAGACTCTTCAGTCCAGAGGCAAAGAGATACTTAAGAGTCTTAAACCTGATGATAAGGCTATTATTGTTGTCAGCCGTCCTTATAATGGATGTGATCCCGGCATAAATCTTGGACTTCCTCAAAAGCTCATGAATTTAGGTGTTATCCCGATACCTCTTGATTTCTTCCCTATAGATGAAATAGATATTTCAGATGACTGGCCCAATATGTACTGGCGTTACGGACAAAAAATACTCTGTATGGCCGAGATTGTAAGGAAAGATAAGAGACTTAACGCCATGTATCTTACCAATTTTGGCTGTGGTCCCGATTCATTTATATCGCACTTTTTCCGTGAAAAAATGGATGATAAACCTTACCTTCAGATTGAAATTGATGAACACAGTGCAGATGTCGGTGCTATAACAAGATGCGAAGCATTCCTTGACAGTCTTAAAAATGTGTCACCCGGTGATATTGATAAAACAAAACAGGTAGCTATACTTTCTATTGAGAAAGGTACAAAGCGAACTGTTTATCTGCCTTATATGTCGGATCATGCTCATGCACTGGCTGCTGCATTCAGGGCAAACGGTGTTAATGCAGTAGTTATGCCTGAATCCAATGAAGAAACTGTAAAACTGGGCAGACGTTATACATCAGGAAAAGAATGTTATCCTGCCATTGTTACAACAGGCGATATGGTTCGTCAGGCTCTGAGTAAAGATTTCGACCGTAAAGGTGCGGCTTTCTTTATGGGAGGGTCAAGCGGTCCATGCAGATTTGGCCAGTATAATATGTTACAGCGTATGGTACTTGACGAAATTGGATTTAATGATGTTCCCATATATGCTCCAAATCAGGCAAAGAATTTCTTTGAAGAACTGGAAGTAGTAGGCAAGGACTTTTTCCTTCTCGGCTGGCAGGGTATGGTAGCTGTAGATCTGTTAGAGAAATGCCTGAGAGAAACAAGACCTTATGAGATAAATAAAGGAGAAACTGATACTGTATATAAAAAAGCAGTGGATGTTGCTATGGAAGCTATTGAAAAACGCAGTAATCTCATAAAAGCCCTCAAGGAATGCCGTAAAATGTTTGAAACAATACATGTTGATAAAAGTGAACTGAAACCTGTAGTCGGTATGGTAGGTGAATTTTTTGTAAGAGCAAATAAATTCAGTAATGAAAATATTATTATTAAACTTGAAGAACTTGGAGTTGAAGTCTGGGTGGCACCTGTTTACGAATGGTTCCTTTACAGGAATTTCAGACGTGATTTCCTTGCAAGACAGAGAGGAGATATTATCACTATAGGCAAAACACTCTTAATGGATAAATTCCAGGTTCATGAAGAACATAAGATTGCAGGAGTATTCAAAGGATTCCTTAGAAATATTGAAGAACCTTCTACCAGATCAGTACTCGATATGGCAGAAGAATATGTATCAAAAACCTTTTTCGGAGAAGCAATTATGAGTATGGGGAAAGCAGTAGATTTTTATAATAAAGGTCTCTGCGGTATAGTAAATACCATACCATTTACCTGCCTTCCCGGTACAATAGCAGCAGCTCTTCTCAAGAGATTTAAAGAAGAACACAATGATATACCTGTTCTCAATGTTGCCTATGACGGACTGGGACAGACCAATTCCGATACAAGACTTGAAGCCTTTGTCCACCAGGCAAAACAGTTCGAAAAGAGAATGGAGTCTATGAAGAAAGAACTTACCAGAATTTAAATAATAAGTGAAAGGTGAGAGGAGAAATTATTTTTCCTCTCACCTTTTTTGTTTTTTAGTAATTATAGTCGTGACGCGTTACGCGTAACGCGTGACTGGTGGTTTGTAATGCGTTATCGTTATACGTTATACGTATTTTCAGCGGTACCGGACGAACACGGTTCGCCCCTATTCTTCACCCTTCACTTTTCATTTTTCACGACTCATTTTCCTAACACGTTCCTTATTGTTTTGATTAAATTCTTTGCTATAACAGGTTTTATTAAAAGAGACTTGATTCCAAGTAATTTCGCTTCAGTTTCTATAGATTCTTCACTGTAACCTGTACACAGTATAACAGGTATTTCCGGACGGATACAGAAAATCTTTTTTATTATTTCAATACCTGTCATATCAGGCATGGTTTGATCCGTAATAATAAGATCGAAATCATAAGGGTTTTTCTGAAATATTTCCAGTGCTTCCATACTGGATGTAGTAGAAGTAACTTCATAGCCCTGGAATTTTAACATCTGTCCCTGGGAAAAAAGCAGATCTTCCTCATCATCTACAAAAAGTATGCGTTCCATGGCAGATGTAACTGATTCCAGGGTATTCTCTTTTTCACTGACATGATTCTGAAATTCCGGAATTAAAATCTGAAAAGAACTTCCTTTATATGGCTCACTTGCTACTTTTATCGTTCCGCCATGGCTTTTTACTATGCCATGAACAACTGCGAGACCCATTCCGCTTCCTTTAGTCTGATCTTTTATAGTAAAAAAAGGATCGAATATTCTTTCCAGTATCTCTCTGTCCATACCGTGACCTGTATCTGTTACAGTTAAAACTATATAGTATCCCTCTTTTAAACCGATATATTCTGATGTTATATTCAACCTGGAAAGACTTATTTCAAGAAGTCCTCCATGAACTTTCATGGCATCTATTGCATTGGAGCAGAGATTTAATAATATCTGCCTGATCTGTCCATGATCTGCGAGAATCATACCATCTGTATTAATAATGGTTTTTATTTTAATAGTAGAAGGAACTGATGATCTTATAAGTGGAAGTGTTTCTTTTATAATATCTTCCACACAGACAGGGGCTAATTCAAATCCTGTCTGACGGCTGAAGGTAAGTATCTGTCTGATTATATCTCTTGCTCTGTATCCTGCTCTTATTATTCCTTCAAAACTTTTCCTTACACTGCTTTTATCTGAAACAGTCTTTAATCCCAGTTCCGAATAGCTTATTATTGTTCCCAGAATATTATTGAAGTCGTGAGCAATACCACCTGCAAGGGTTCCTATTGATTCCATTTTTTGAGCCTGCCGTAATTGTTTTTCTATTTTTTCTTTTTCTTCCTGTGTTCTTTTTATATCTGTAATATCTCTTGTAATACCTACTATATATTTATTTCCTTCCTTATCTGTATAGAGATTTTTTTTTGTTACTATAGTGCGTGTATCACCATGTGAACCGGTCAGTTTTTCTTCATTTATATTTTCTTCCCCTGTATTAAAAACTACATCATCTTTTTCCCAGAATATATCGCTCTGTTCTTTCGGGAAGAAATCGTAATCTGTTTTTCCCAGGATTTCTTCTCTTTTATATCCTAAAAAACTGCATTCAGCATCATTAACCGTTATAAGTCTATGATTTATATCCTTTACAAATATCGGATCGCCTATAGAATTAATTATTTTATCCAGATAATCTTTTGTTTCTTTCAGAGATTCCTGAAGTGACCATCTTGTAAGAGCTATACCTATACTTGAACCTATACCCTCTAAAAAAGATATCATTTCCGGTGTGAAACAGTCTTTCTTTGAATCATTCAATTGAAAAATACCTTCTGTTTCATCTCCTGATTTTAAAAGAATAAAAGCAATGGACTTATATCCTTTTTCTATACATGTTTTCCTGCTGCATATGTCTCCATATTCTATGGTAAGACATGAAGTATCATTACACCAGAAACTTCCTTTTTCAGTATAACATGGTAATTTATCATTTATATTTCTGCTGAGTATTTTTCCGCAGAGGCAGTCAAGCACAGGGTTTTCCGGAGCAGAATTATCATGGTTATAGAGATGGTTTTCTGTTTTTATAAAATCTTCCGGGAAACCATCTGTTGCATAATAAGGGAAATCCATTCCCTTTTTCAGGCGAATTCCGACTGCGTCAAAACCGGTAAATTCTTTAATTAAAGCAAGTATTTTTTTTATGACCTTCATTTTTTCTTCAGGTCCATTGAGAAAATTCAGTATTTTTAAAGCCAGTTCCTGCCAGTTTTCTGTATTTTTTCTTTCTGTAATATCTATTGCCGTACCAAGGATTTGCTCTGCAAATCCTTCTGAATTTCGTTTAAACACGGTATCTCTGCTGTACATCCATTTCCATGAACCGTCAGAGTGTTTCATTCTGTATTCTATATAAAAGATTTCTCCGTCACCGACAGTTGTAATATTTTTATGATATTCAATTACTTTTTTCGTATCTTCAGGGTGAAGTATATTTTTAAATAAATTACTGCCCATATTTTTTATTTCTTCCGATGTATAACCAAGAAAATCGGATATTTCGTGATTTGTATAGATATTACATTGTCTGTTTAAATCGTAAATATAGATGAGATTTGGTGTGGTAGCTAAAATTTGACCGATAAAGGTCTGATTTTCCTGCATGGTTTTTTCAATTGTTTCTTTATCTAAAGAGTAATTTGATGGATTTTTCATATAATATTCTCTTTCAGTCAGATGAATTATTTTACTGATCTGACCATAAGGGACTGTAAGAAAATAACTCTGGAAAATTATGTTTTTTGTCCTCGCGTCACGCGTTACGCGTTACGCGTCACGATTTTAAATATGATAAGGTTATTTTTTTACAACTCCTAAGTATGTAATAAAAGTTTTCCTCCCGTCACATGTTATGACTCACAGGAGTTTATATGTATTATTTATGTTCACCTCAGTAAATGTTTATTGGTATCTATTTGCAATATAAAAATATCATAAAGATATTAATTATACAATAGTTTATAGCGTTTCTCTCTATATTTTTCTTGTATTTTACGGGATTTTTTGTTATTATAAAACAGTAAATCCAATCATACAGGCAGGTATTTATCATGTTCTTAAACATTCTTCCGAAGCCTCCAGATTTGTTTTCAGGAAGAGATAAAGAATTAAAGAAGATTGAACAACTTTTTTCAAGTATAAATTTCTTTTATATAGAAGGCATAACAGGTGCCGGAAAAACTTCTCTCCTGTTAAAATGGGCAAATATTCTTTCAGAACATGATGAGTATAAAGACAGAATTTTATGGTTACAGTGCCATGAAGATGATACCCTGGATACTCTTCTTTCGGATATATGCGAACATATTGAAATAAATGAAGGAAAACCTCTTAAAGAATTTCTTGTAGACAGATCTTTGAACAATGAAGAGAAATGTCTTTATATTATAAATCTTTTAAATAAATATACTTATATTCTTTTTATTGATGATTTTCAATTTATAAAAAAAGAATCACATAAAATTTTCATATATACAATCAAAAAATATTTACGAGCATCCAGTATATATATTATTTCTTCGGAAAGTCTTTCTCTTTCTCCAGTAGAAAGTATGGATGTCTTAAGACTTAAAGTTAAAGGTTTATCTGAAGAAGATAGTATTTTACTTTTTACAAAACTTCTCATTTTTCATGATTTTGAACCCCTTCCTGATAGAAATATAATTATGAAAATAGTTGAACATTCGGGAGGTTATCCCCTTATTTTAAAAACCTTTGCCTGTTTACTCGTATCAAAAACCTCTACTGTTGAAGATATTATAGAAAAAGGAGATCTGGGCAGGGATACGGAAAAATTTTTATTTGGAAAAATAATGGAAGAAACCGGCAGTGAAGAAAAAAATATCCTCGAATTTTTATCTCTCTCCCGTATATCCCTTTCTTCTGACTCTATAAAAAAAATAACTCATATTGATAATATATCAAAATATCTGTTATTACTTGAAGATAAGATGTTTCTGGAAAAGGATATTTCCTGTAATTACCTGCTTCAGCCTCTTTTAAAAGCATATATAAAAAAAGAAACAGGAGAAAATAAAAAGATTTATATTAATAAAATACTCGGTGAATTCTTTGAACATGAACCTGAACTCTGGAGTGAAGCTTTTTATCATTATATGAATGCAGGTGAACCGGAGAAAGGCAGTAGTTTTTTTCAAAAAAATATGGGAAAACTATGTTCCATGGGATATTATGAAGAGTTTATGGAAAAAATTGAACTGTTAGAAAAAGTGATTCCTCTTACGGAAGACATGAAAATCATGAAAGCAAACGTGCTGTCCATACAGGGAAAATGGAAAGAAAGTCTTGATATACTTGAAGAAATTAAAAATAAGATTACAGATGAAACATTAAAAGGAGAGGTTTACTCATCTCTCGGCGGTCTTTATCTGAATATGGGGAATTTCCGTAAAGCCAAACCTATTTATGAAGATGCTCTGAAGATTTTCACGAAATTTAATAATTCAATAAGGATAACAAAAATACTCAATTACCTTGCAATTATCTATGGTTTTTCAGGAAATATGGAAAAAGCCTCACTTCTTGCGGAGCAAAGTTTCACTATTGCTCAGGAAGGAAAAAATGAAACAGGTATGGCTTTCTCTCTCAGAGCGAAAGCTATAATATATATTGAACAGGAATATTTTGAAGAAGGTCTTGCTATTTGCGAAGAGTGTCTTGAACTGACAAAAAAGATAGGATCGTCGCGCCTTGTATTCTGGGCTCTGGATAATAAAGGAAAGGCTCTTACAGGTCTCTGCAGATATGATGAAGCCAGAGAGTGTTTCGAAAGAAATCTTTCTTCAGGAAAAGACGTAAGGGATAATCTTATGATAGCTTTTTCCTGTTTCGGCCTCGGAAGGGTTTTTTATGAACAGGGTGATTTTGATAAAGCTTATGAATACTATAAGGAAAGCATCAAAAATTATCTTCTTATAGGAAATAATGTTGGTGTTGCAATGTGTGAATATTATACAGGCCTTATTTTTGAAGAGAAAAAAGAAATTACCAGAGCCATTCATATATATTCAGCAGTTCTTGAAAAAGCCAGAGAAATATCTTTTATTAAACTGGAAGTAAAAGCAGAGATAAAGCTTTTAAAGAGTAAAATAATAAATAGAGAAATATATCCTCATTTAAGAGATATAAGGGAGATAAAGAAAAAAATTCCTCCCTATTTTATAAGAGAAATGGTAGAGATTGATATTCTGCTTTCTGAAGCATGTTTGAGAGAAAATAAACAGAAAGAACAGGAACATATTCTCAATGATATTCTGGCTCTTTCGGAAAAATCCCGTTATGTTTATGGCATTGCAAAAATATGTTATGTAATGAGTAACACATCAGTAAGAGATGAAAAGACAAAAAAATTTTTAAGAAAAAGAGCAGAAGAACATATGAAACTGCTGACCGGCAGTGAAAAAAGAGATTTAGATTCCTTTTTTATTCAAAAAGACAGGGAAGTGGAGAAATCATTTATTGTAAAAACAGATAAGAAAGATTTTATTGCAACTATATCTGATGTGGAAGAATTAAGAATGAGAAAAAGTGATTTTATCTTTTTTCTTGATATACCCGGAAAATTTGCCTTTGAACATGATAAAGGTGAGATAAATATTTTCAGGAAAAGAACGATTCTGTCCCTTCTACTTTTCCTTATTCGTAATGCAGGAAAAGGTTTTTCTCAGGAAGAAATTTATAAAGAAATATGGGGATGGGAATATGATGAAATTACAGGCGGTACAGAGGTAAGAAAAAATATATCCCGTCTCAGGGATTTACTCGAACCTGATAAGGATAATTTAAAATATATATTACTCAGAGAAGCCTTCCTTGGAGAAAAGGGAAAATATTATTTTAACAGTGATACGGAATTCTGTTTTATTGATGAAGTTGTGAGTCGTGAGTCGTGATTAGGGGAGTTTAATTAAACGCCCTGCAATTAAATACCCATCTCGCATCACGAACCACCCGTCACGCGTTACGCGTTACGCGTCACGATTATCACGCATCACGCATTACGATTATAATAAGTTTTTCCTTTCTATTTACTTCCTGTAGATTACCGCTCCGTACCAACCAGACTAATCTCAAACGTTTCTCCTTTATGCAATACAAAACCTTTACCGTCATTATCTTCTTCTTTAAATATAAATCCTTCGAATACTCCCATAAGTTTAAGCTTCTGCTCAGCCGGCACTACTGCCCCGAATTTTCCTCCCATATCTGAGTGAAATCTCAATTTTTTCTCTTTCCCCTTGCTGCCAGGATATTTTACTATAAGAGTAGAATCCGGAATACCCTTTCCTGTATGTTTATCCACGATCTGGCCGAATATTGTAGCAGCCGGTTCTATTTTATAGAGGTGATCTTTTTTCTCTTTTCTTACCTCTAAAAGTTCTTCTTTTCTTAAATAAACAGCACCTTTACCGTTTTCTTTTTTCTTATAAATATCTGCTATGTAATCTCCTTCGGGAAGCTTACATTCTATAGTTCCATTATTATCTGTTAAAAATTCTTTTATAAATCTGTGGGGATATCTTTCTTTTCCTTTTACATATTCTTCTATCATTTTCCTGTCTGTCGGACCGAATAGAGACATTATTTTTACGACAGCTCCTTTAACAGATTCATCTGTAATGCTATCGCTTATCTTAAGATTTACGAGAACCTTTTCATGAGGCGTTAACCGGAAATTTTTTACAATAGATTTCTCTTTCATGGTAATGTCTTCTTTATAATCATAATGAAGTTTTTCTTCTATAATAAGCGTGTAATCATCGGAAGGAAGAATTGCAGAATAATTTCCTTCACTGTCAGTGTCAATTCTTCTTTTTTTTCCTTCTTTATTTATAAAAGTAAGATATGCATTTACAGGTAATTCTTCGGATGAAGTAATTTTACCGCTCATATGGGAACTTTTTCTGGTACAGTGCACCGTAAAAGAGGCAGATTTCAATCTTGCTATAATACGTTTTTCATCGGCTACCATTGCAGTGGGGATAAATATGTAAAGGTCGTCTCCGTCTACGGTAAATGGCCAGTTATGCCTGATATCTACCTTTACAGAATCTTTGAAAATACTGGTTTTTATCCTTCCGCAGCCAAAAATTTCAAAGGGATTTATATTTTTTATATCCAGAATATTCCCGTCAAAGTCAGTGGCATCCAGAAGATTTACACGTTTCAGTTCCACATATTTAACTGTCTCTCCGGCGTTAATCTGTAATTTTATTTTAAAATTATAATAGCCAATACTTTCTTTTGCTATAAAGGTTTCCCCATCTTTTTCCACAGGCATATGTCCTGCCAGTATTGAGAAAGGCGTTCTCGGATATAATGTTCTGAAACTCTTTGTATAATACATACCCTGAGATTTTTCCCCTACAGATAACTGCAGTTCTTCCCATTTATCTTCCGGTATATTAATAGAAATATTGATTTTTCCTCTCAGATTGAATTTTGCATTAATATATAGGTGGTCTATGGATTTTGCCTTTCCCGGGAGCTTTATGTCAGAATCGCCGTATATTTCACATTCATATACAGTTATCTGATTATAATACTTTGATAGTTCATAATTCCCGTAAGCTTCGCCTTCCGTCATCATAAGTGAGCTTTTTACGGTAGCAGTAAGGGTGTTTTTTGCTTCTTTTACAGCTTCTCCCAGGGTATAACCGAACTGCATATATTTCATTATTTCAGATACCAGTATATCGCCTTCAAGTTCAAGACCACACATAAGCATACCCATAAAACTTGATGCCCCCTGCCTTATGGACATGAAAGGTATATTTCTTTCGACCGGAACATCCGAATAGGTCCAGTCTATTTCATTTGAGGAAAGCCAGAGTCCCGTAGTTCTTGTCGTAATACAGCTGAAACAATAGATCTGAACCGGCGGTATAAGAGGTAAATCTCCTGCTCCGAGACATTTTTCCGCACATCTTATATAAAGGAGTATGCCATGATTGCCTATATAACAGAGAAGAGATTTTTTCAGATTTTCTATTATATTTGAATAGCGGTTGTCTTTCCCGTAAAGTTCTGTCATATGCCAGCCGTTATTTTTTAGATTGTCAGATATAAAACATGCACTTGTCCGCAGTGTGGGAACTTCCGCCGCTGCCCCCATTTCTTCAAGGCATGTCACACTGTCCGAAGAAGAAATACCTTTCAATTTAATATGTTTTCTGAGTTTTTTGTAGAGAAAACTTCTCTGAAAAAGAAGTGATGCATCCAGTATATTCAGACCATGTATTCTTCCCTGGGATGCTCTCACATAATCTCCTTCAAAGAGGGTATAATCTCTTATAACATCGGTCTTCCAGTTGTAACCTATTATAAAATCGGGAAGATTGGTCTGCACAAAAGGAAGACTTCCGGGCGTTCCGACTGCTGTAATAGTATTTACATGTTTATATTCAGTCGAAACATTTATTGTTTTTTCAATCTCAAGACCGGAATTAACATTTGAAGCATCATATATAATCCCCTTTTTTATCGCACATATATATGAGCCGAGTAATGAAAGGGAAGGACATCTGTAATCACTTACAAAAGTTGTTTCTTTACCGTTCATATCGGAAGAATTGATTATTACAATGTCTTCCCATGAAGATTTTCCACTGAATTTGATTATATCTTCTTTTGTTTTCAACGTCTTATGTCCCGGTATATCAGAAATATCCCCTAACAGTATAATCTTTCTATTTGATTTATGAACGTTAAATCTGGATTTTTCTATAAAAAGGAATTTTTTATTTATCAGTAAAGGAAATGCCATCAGAGCAAGGGGAAAATCTTCTTTTGAATAGACTGCTATATTACCTGAATAATTAAATTGTTCAACGTCTTTAAGAGTAATATCATAATATGTTATGAAATGATTGATGAGATTATCTTTAGAATTTCTGTCATATAAGATTATGGCAGGATTTTTTTCTTTTATAAAAAGTGCTGAAATTTTTTCCAGTGCTTCATATCTGTCTTCTGCGGAAATTTTATATAAATTCATAAATAGCCTCCCCGATTTCATATTATTTCTATTATAATCTATACTTTCGCAGATTTTTAAAAAAATCTGCAAAAGGGTCTTGATAAAATAAA
>CAYSLJ010000181.1:0-10151 GCA_964431735.1 uncultured Synergistia bacterium
ATGCGTGATGCGTGATGCGTAATGCGTAATGCGTGATGCGTGATGCGTGATGCGTGATGCGTAGGGTACGCATGCTCACGCTTCACGGCTCACGACTCACGACTCACCACTCACTATTTATATTCTTTCTTACACATATTACATACCCTGAGTCTGCTTCCATAGAGTCTTTTCATATTTTTAATTTCTTTTCTCATGTGAATATTTCCCAGTGCAATTCCCAGTTGATCACCGATAGTTGAAATAAGATTTTTTTCGGAAGACGTAAATTCTCTGTCGTAAGTGCAAAAGGCAAAGAACCCCAGGAATTTATTACAGATACACACAGGTTTTGCAATCAATGAATGACCTTCCCCGAGAATTCCTCTTTTAAGTCGCCTGTCATTGCCGGGTTTCCCTTCATAAATCTGACAGGTTTCCATAATAATTTTAGCCAGAGGTTCGTTTTTAGATAAATATCCCTCTCCTATGGCACTGACTGAAAGACATTCATGGCTTTTTATCTCAAATTCATCCGTATATTCATTGTACGTAGCCAGAATTCCTGAAATTTTACCGTCTATATTCATTAGTGCCAGAGAAAAAGCTTTATTGAATATATCTTCTTCACTGTCAGCAGTTGACGCTATTTCACCTATTTCAGATATGATGAACATTTCTTTTTCCGTTTCTCTCAATTTTTCTGCCAGTACCTGTATTGCCTGATTCAGAAGCAGTAATCCTCCTTTACTGTCTTCTATAAGGAATTTATCCAGATTTTCTTTTTTTAATTTGATAAGTTCCATGTCCGTGATGGCAGTAAAGTCAGCAAATCTGGGTTTGTTACGGAATAAAGACATTACTCCCACATAGCCGTCATGTTTTACATAACTCAGAGACCTGTATTTACCTTTACCCATGGCTTTATGGACAGAACCTTCTCCCGATGTGACTATATACATACAGTCACCGTAGTCTCCTGATTTATAAATATGTTCACCTGCTTTATAGAATTCTTCAGTAACAAATCCGGAAAGGGTTTTCAGGGATTCATCTGTTAATATATGAAAAATTTGACTTTTCTTCAGTTTTTCCATCATATTATGTTCTTTCATTTCCGTTTCCTCCCTGTGTATTATGTCTTTCTCCGTAAGTTTCAGATCTGATTTTCAGACTGAGGTCACGGGGATTTGTACTGACGGAAAGAGCTTCCTTTTCATCTATGATTTTCCTGGCCCATAGATTAAAAAGACATTGATTTAAGGTTTGCATATTATAATAATCAGAAGATTCTTCTATAACTTTGTCTATTTTTCCTATAGTTCCTTCTTCCAGTAGTTTACTGATTGTGGGAGAATTTATCATTATTTCCTGGGCTGCCATACGTTCCGGCCTGTCGCACCTGTTAACGAGCCTCTGGGAAATTACGGCTGTAAGAGATATAGACAGCTGAAATCTTATCTGTTCCTGTTCTTCTGCGGGGAAAGAATTTACGATTCTTTCAATACTTTTTTTTGCATCGTTTGTATGTAATGTGGTCAGCACCAGATGGCCTGTTTCTGCAGCAGCCATGGCAATACTCATTGTTTCTGTGTCTCTCATTTCTCCTACAAGGATAACATCAGGATCCTGACGGAGTGATCGCCTTAAGGCTTCTGTGAAAGATAACGTATCACTGCCGATTTCTCTCTGATTTATAACACAGTATTTGTCCCTGTGAATAAATTCTATGGGATCTTCTATTGTTATAATATGTTTTCTTTTTGTTGAGTTTATCTCCTCGACCATTGCGGCAAGTGTGGTTGATTTCCCGCTCCCCGTCGGGCCTGTAATAATAATCAAACCCTGATTCCTCACTGACAGATCTTTTATGATTTTCGGCATAAATAAAGAATCCAGAGTAGGTATTTCAAAAGGTATAATCCTGAATGTGCCTCCTGTGAGACCTTTTTGAAAAAATACATTTCCTCTGAATCTTGCAAGGCCTGTAACTTCATGAGAAAAATCAAGTTCTCTTTCTTCCTCCAGTTTTATTATCTGATTGCCTGATAATATGGAGAAAATCATTTCCTGCACTTTTTCTGCGGAAAGAGAATTTTCATCGAAAGGTAACAGGTCTCTATTGTGTCTTATCATAAGTGGAAGACCTGCTTTTAAATGCAGTGCATCTCCCTTTATGTTATATAAATATCTTAATGCCTCTTCCATATCCATATATAATCAACCTCCTTACCACCACATCCTGCCGGTTTTAACATTGTCTCCGATAGCATATTTTTTAAACTGTTCCGGATCATTTGCTCTGGTATAGGCTTCTTCCATTGTTACAAGCTCCTGTTTTACCAGTTCTGCAAGATGTCTGTCCATTGTGATCATGCCGAGTCTTGCTCCTGTTTCAATGGCACTGTATATTTGATGGGTCTTGTTTTCGCGTATAAGATTTGATATACCGGGCGTAACTATTAATATTTCTCTTGCAGCTACTCTTCCCGTACTATCTGGCCTGGACAGGAGATGCTGACAGATTATAGCCCTTAAAGTACCGGCCAGTTGTACCCTTATCTGTTGCTGCTGGTATGACGGAAAAACATCTATAATTCTGTCTATTGACTGCGGTGCATCAGGTGTGTGAAGTGTTGAAAATACCAGATGTCCTGTTTCTGCCGCAGTCAGTGCAAGTGAAATCGTCTCAAGATCACGCATCTCACCTACAAATATGACATCAGGGTCTTCTCTCAGGGCAGATTTTAAGGCATTTGAAAATGAATAGGTCTGGTTTCCCACTTCTCTCTGGGTTATTACAGAAAGTTTCCTTTCATAAACAAATTCTATAGGATCTTCTATGGTCAGTATTCTGACCTTTTTCCTCTGGTTAATATATTCTATGAGAGATGCAATCGTTGTGGATTTCCCGCTTCCCGTAGGGCCGCTCAGCAGTACAAGTCCTTTTGTCAGAAAGGCCAGTTCTGTAATTGTATCTGTAAGCATAAGCTCTTCCGGTGTCGGAATTTTAGAGGTTATTACTCTGAAAGCTGCTCCTACTCCGTCTTTATGAAGAAATACATTCACTCTGAATCTTGATACATTTTTTATATCATAAGAACAATCAAGTTCCAGTATTTCTTCAAATTTTCTCTGCTGTTCTTCATAAAGTACGCCGTAGATCATGACTTTTGCCTGTTCCGGTGTAATAATACCGAAGTTTTCCAGTGGTATTATTTCTCCGACAATTCTTATCATGGGAGGAAAGCCCGGAACAATATGTATGTCAGATGCTCCAAGTTCTACAGCAGTGGATAAAATTAAAAAAATATCCATTTTAATCCCTTCCTCTCTCTTCCTGAGGTGAACTTTTTAATTATTATAGCAGGTTTCATAACAATTCATAATTACTGAGGTGAGCATAAATAATAAATATATGCTCTCGTGACGCGTAACGCGTAACGCGTGACGGGAGGAAGACCTTTATTAAATGCTTATGCTCAGGTCAGTAATGAGTGAGCAGTGAGTAGTGAGTGGTAATACCAATTCTACTCACTACTCACCATTCACTACTCACTTAAATTCTATCAGATTATGAAACACACTATAAATCTTTTTATATAATTATCGGCAATAATAATTTGAAGTTTAAGAAAAAAACAAAAGATTTACAATTTGTTAACAATTTTTTCTGGAATCGGGTTTTTAAACATGTTATAATTTTTTTACAATAGAGATTTATGCCGTCAAAACTATAGAGAAACATTAAGGGGGAAATATAGATGCAAATAAATTCATCATTAAATAATTCGAAAGTTTTAATAAATCAGCCTTCTTCCAGAGAAAATCAGAAAACAAATCAACAGTCGGATCAGGTTGTTTTAGGAAGCCATGTTGATGACAGTTCATTACTTATGGGTGATAAACTTAAAGAAATGAAATCGGGAGGAGCGGCAGGAACTATTGCTGTCGGTATTTTAGACATAAGGGTTCCTACTACTACAAAAGACATAAGTGAAGAAGAAAGAAATAAAATTCTTTCTGTCATACAGCCGGGAGATGTAATTCTTGAGACAAGTGATTCTCATCCCAACTGGCAGAGACTTGAAGTTGTAACACTTGGTTCTACCTATACCCATGCGGCTATTTATGAAGGTGACGGCAAGTTCCTTGAAGCCACTACGGGTGATCCCAGCGGTAAAGGAGTCATTCGCACAGATTTAAAAGAATATCTGGAAGGACCAATACATGTTAAGATTGTCCGTCCCCCTTACAAAGGAGCTGAAGATGTAAAAGCAGCTCTTGATTATGCCCGTTCACAGTTAGACAAACCCTATGACTCTGCTTTTAATTATGAAGATGACAGCCAGATGTACTGTGCAGAACTTGTAAAGAAAGCTATAGATCAGTGTCCCGGCGGCATTGAAACACCTATGGCTCATACGCTTTTTACAAAACTTACAGGTAAAAAAGCTGTAGGACCCGATAATTTTGGGGAAATTGAAGGGGCAAAAGTAGTATATCCTGAAGATCCATCAAAAGAAGCAACATTTCTTAAAGGAACCCTCTCTCACTGGCCTGTAGCGGCAGGTGCTGCAGCAGGAGCAGTGGCAGGTGCCGCCACAATAGGAGGAGCTATCGGAACAGTCGGCGGTTTCATCGGTGGCCTCGCTCTCTCAATCTGTATAGGAAATAAAATACAGACAGGTCATTTCAATTTATATGGCGTAAATATGTCAGATTATAAATAAAACAGGAACATAACGGGGGCGTATCAGTAGAAAGTTCTTCTATCGATACGCCCTGATTATTTTATTCTGATTTTGCTATGATTGAAACCTCATGGGAAAGGAAGTTCAATAAATATATCGTATTATATGTTAACTTTTTGTTAAACTTTGGAAATTTTATTCAGTGAGATTCGTATCCCTTCAATACTCCTCCGGGGAGTATAAGAGTGAATTTCTCCGGTATTACAGGTATTTCTTTGTTATCTACCGTAATATAATTCTCGCCGTTTTTATTGATTATTGAAATATTTGCCTCTTTAAATGTCTCCAGGACACGGGGTTTAAATTTATTCCATAGACCTTCCGTAATGTCTGTTTTTACACCATGTCTGTACTGAAATTCTTCGAGTTTTTTCCATGGATCAAAAAAGAGAAAACTTCCTTTCGATGCTCCTCCAAGGAGTTTTGTTCCTCCATATGGCCTCGGAGTTGTAATGACATTACCTGATACGTCAAAGGTAAGGCCTCCGAAAAAGAAATCTCCTCCCATAAGTGATTCTCCTGCATATTTTGTGGCATATCCCAGAACCCTGACGTCAAGGTTCTGACATCTCGGATCATTTACGGAATTGGTCCACGCTCTGTCTACAATATTTCCCATGATGAATACATGACCCCCTTTTGAAGCATAACCGCAGACTTTCCCGGCATTCCCGTAGATATAAATATTTCCATGATGCATAACCATAGCAGTGAAATTCTGTGCATTCCCGTGAACCCTTATTGTTCCCCCCCTGCATAAAGGCTCCCGTATATTCCCCCGGTTTTCCGTAAATATCTATTGATACATCATCTGTATCACCTGTGCCGAAAGGCGCTGTGGAAATACACCTCTGTCCTGTTACTCTGTAGAGGATAAATTTTCGCCATCCCATATCATAGGCTTCGGACAGGAACGGTGCAAGCACTGTATCTCTGTCTATACCTTCAGGGAGAAAACCTGTTCCGTCTACTATGAGTATGTCATCTTCCGATTTCGGTTCTGTCATGGCAGATACGGATTTTATATCTGTCTTCCTGTAGCCTTCTGCTGACATATTATCAAAGAGTTTATATAAAATATTTACTGTTATATCTCTGAGAGAACCTTTGGCTTTATCTCCCGTATTTATTGTCCGCAGATAATCTATAAGCCATGTGAATGTTTTTATGGCAGATTTTTCATTGTCTTTCGAATGTTCTACCATATAATTTAACGTAGAGGCATATTCTTCAAAGCTCCAGGAAGAAATATTCTCCAGAATCTTCTCTTTCATCTGATGGAAATTATCCTTCACATGCTCCTCTATAGCAGGAAATTTTTCTTCACCTTTATAAGATCTTCTGTAACTATAATGCACTCCAGGATCATGAAGATGTACCGCTTTACCGTATCTGTCTATAAATTCCATTCCTGTTATTCCGGATTTTTCATCGAAGGTTGCCCTGCTTATCATGCCGGAGCTTACGAATGTTTCATCTGCTTCTGCTCCGTCTATAATGCCTGTCCTGTCCATAAGGTCGAGCATTACGTGGCCAGCCTGTTCTTCGGAAGCAATAATACTGAAAGCTCTCAATTTATCGCCTTTTCTTTCATGCCAGATCATACTTACATTGGGACGTAGATCTGCAGGAGCCTTCAGATCCACTCTTTCCGTAATATGCCTGTGAGGATCATGGCGAAGGCAGAGATACTGATAGGGGCCGTCAGGAGAACTGGCAAATTCCACCCTTTGAACCCTTTCGAGGGATTCTCTTTCATGTTCTTCGACTAAGAGGAGATCATCGCCTGTAGTGGGTGAAAAACTTTCAAAGAGTGCCCAGTCGGGATAAGACCATTCATCCGAAAGGAGATGGAATTTCAGAGCAGCCACATCTGTGTCTGTCCCTGCGAGAGGAGTATGACCGAACTGTTCAACTCGCTGTTTCAGAGCTTCATAATTGGTGGTTTCTCCGTTATGAGTAAGGGCAGTATTGAGTTTTGAGAAAGGATGGGCATTCATCTGTTCTACGACTGAACCTGTGGCAAGTCTTACATGTATTATATTATTCGGTACAGGCGGTGTTTCCCATGGTATCTCTCTCCCTGCAGTTTTCCAGCATGCAAAATTCTTCCCGCATGACAGCACTGTAGCTATTTTCTTTCTTCTCTGTTTATATCTGTATTTATTCCATGGATAGGGATATTTTTCAAAAAATCCTTTCTCCGCAGTCCATCGTAAGGCAGGATTATTCTCTATTATTTCAGGCGTTATTTCATGTATATCATACTTTTCTCTCCAGAAATTTTCATCTCTCAATTCCCTCTCTATAAAGCTTTCTCTGTATTCGTCTTTTATTTCATAGGCATAGAGCATGGACGATATGAGGACAGCTCTGTTAAAAACAAAACTGTCTTCTGCTTTTCTCATAAATTTTTCATTATCTCCGTAATTTTCTTTGTTTATTCCCGGAAACAGTATTTCCCATAGAGATTTCTGAGGCTCTTTAAAGAGGTTATTTTCTATATAAGACTGAAGGGCATTTTTCTTTACGCGGACAAAAAATCTGTATATATCTCCCGGATCGGTGCTTTCCGAACCAAAATCTCTAAAATCTCTTTCTTCTCCTGCCTCGTTTTTTCTGTAAGAATCCCTTTCTCCTATGAGGCCGGTAGGGCCTGGAAACAGTGCGAAAACATCTTCCAGAAAGACTTTTCTGATTATATTTACGATTCCGGGGAAAGCCCACTAAAACGATAAAATATATAGGAAAATTAGATTTAAATAAGAACTCAGTACCTGTGGAATACAGGGAATTAACGCCTGTGGAGATTGTGCCTCTACCTGAAGGTTTTCAGCCGAAGGCAAGCACGGTCAATGAAACAGGAACCCTACGAATTGATTCGTAGGTAATTCAGAGTATCTCTTTCGTCTCTGTCTTCATGAGAAAAATTGAATCCTTCCCATAGGAGTTTTCGTGATTGTCGCTGTTGGAGGGCCACTTCTTTCGGTGAAAGTTTTTCTTTTTTTATTGAATAATAGTTCATTACGACAATCCCTCCTGTAAAAAATTATTAAAGAATTATAATTCACCATGAGAGGAAAGTCAAATTTTTAGCGTTGGAGTAATTGAGATTAAAGCTGTAGTAATGTATAATGTATAGTTGGTGAGAAATTATGGATGAAATTTTATGGCAGTTTATGTGAATATAGACACCTGAACAAGCAGAGAAAGGATCTAAAGATGAACATAGAAGAAAGAAACAGAGTGGAAAAGATAGATAATATTCTGGAACAGAGGAGACCTGTAGCAGGGAAAATCGAAAAAGTAATAAAAAACCTGAACAGTCTGTCCTTTAATCTGACAAAACTGGATATTATGAAAAATAAAATATCGGAGAATGCAGAAGATGATATTAAAGGACGTCTGAAAGAGATCAATGTTCAGAACATTCAGAACAGTATCATATCAGAGATAAATAACCTGAATAAAATCAAATCACGTTTTTCCAGAGATACCCTTAATATAGGTGTCGTAGGCAGAGCCCGTACAGGTAAAAGCCGCCTTCTTCAGAGTCTTACGGGGCTTACATCCGCCGAAATCCCGGACGGAAACAGACTCCACTGTACAGGTGTGAGAAGTTCCATCTACCATAATCCCGATATAGAAACATATGGGGAAGTGTTTTTTCATACGGAACAGTCATTTCTGGACGAAGTTATTGCTCCCTATTACGAAGAACTCCGCCTGGGCATGAGACCTTTTTCTCTTCATGATTTTTCAGAAAATGAATTGCCTCCACTGTCTGAAAAATCTCCTGCCTATGCAGATCCGAGGGCCAAGTATGAACATCTCAGGAATTATCAGGTCAATTTCCCCAAATATGCGGGACTTCTCGGTAAAGCTCCTCTCAGGATATCAAAAGGACAGATAAGAGAATATGTGGCACAGGATACACAGGGAGGGGAGAGGATTTATTACAATTATCTTGCAGTAAGGGAAGTGAAGATTGTATGTAAATATCCTTCTCCCGGCGCAGGGAAAATTGCACTCATAGATATGCCGGGTCTGGGAGATACAGGACTTGGTGATGAAGAGCGTCTTATAAAAACCCTGGGAGAAAATATAGATACGGTGCTTTTTGTTCGTATGCCGAAATCGAGCGGTGATTTCTGGGCAGATGTGGATGTGAAATTATATGATACTGCGCGGTCATCTCTTGTAAATCTCCCTGTCGACCTCTGGTCTTTTATGATTCTGAACAGGACGGGCAAAAATTCTGAAAACGGTGATAATTCCAATAATTGCATCGATCTTGCAGGGACTATAGACAAACATCATATAAAAGTAGTTCAATGTCTTACTGTTGACTGTTCCGACATGGATTCCGTACAGAGTGAAATCCTGGATAAAATCCTGAATTATATGGCAGATAATATTACTTCTCTTGATAAACGATATTCTGCATCATGCCAGGACAGTTTAAATCAGCTTCACAGACTTGTTGTCTCAGAACTTTCTAAATGCCGTAAAGCCCTGGGGGAAGTGAAAACATCCACTTCGGAAGAATTTATATTGTTCAGGAGGCTTTTTGACGGTATATGGACGGAACTTACAAACGGCCTTGAACATCTTCTCCGGGAACTGAGGCCTGAGAGAGATTCCAAAGAAAGTCCTTTCAAATCGCGGCTGGCAAATGTTCTGGATACATGTAATAATGAAAGCGGCATACCTGATATAAATCAGATTGAAGTAAGGCGTCATACGGAAGGTTCCTATGATATTGTATATAATAAATATCTTCATGAAATGCGCACCAGTATTACGGGACAGTTTCTTTTACTGGATGAAGGACTTAAAGAAACACTGGATAAGAAGAGAGGTTCTGTGGCAAAAATTCTCAGCGAAAAAGGTAAGGTCGGAGAATTTATTAAATCGGATGGAGCCGGGTTTTTAGAGGAACTCTTTAATATAATACCTGAAAGACTTTCTAAATTAAGACTCGGTTTTGATATTATTACTGCTTTCAATCTTTCTTACAGAGGCCTTATACATCATCGTATAAGAAAACTTCTGGATTGTTTCGTTCCTGATGAAACGGATCAGAAATTATCCCGTCATCCATCTGCGAGAGATGTAAGGGTTAATCTGGAAAGGCTTTACGGAAGGGTTTTATATGAAATAGAAACTGAGACGGAAAAGTTCCTATGTGAGCCCAACCAGTCAGCCTTCTGTATGGTAGAAGAATTCATTGACAGAGTAATAAGAGCAGAAGGAGTAAAATCGGAATGGGAAGAATTTTACTATGATTTCAGAGCAGACATATGGTCATCGGAATTTACCAGACTGGGAGAAAAAACAAGGCTCAGGAAATCATGGGATGAAGCAATAGAAGATGTGGAGAAATTTAATGGAATTGAAGATTTCAGGATAGCGTGA
>CAYSLJ010000181.1:10251-13832 GCA_964431735.1 uncultured Synergistia bacterium
AAAGGAGAAACAGGTTACATGCATGAAGTTACAGTAAGTATGTTCGGCCCCAGAGGTGTTGGGAAAACAAGTCTTCTCACAACTATGTACGAGAGATTTGAAAGTGATACAAGCGGTGCAAATCTTCAGATTACACCTGATATGGAGAGCGCCTCCATCCTTCAGGATCGTCTTGGAGAATTGAAAAGCCTTTTTGACAGAGAAGATACATTTTTTGAAGCAGGGGACCAGAAATTCGGCATTCAGGGAACGGAAGAAAAGAGAACCTTTGTTTTTGAACTGGGAAAACTGGGCGAAAAGCCTACTCTGAAACTTAAATTTATAGATTTCCCGGGTAAATATATATCCAGCAGCGCTACAGTGGAAGAAAAAAGTTCTCTTAAAGATATTCTGGAAAAATCACATGCCCTGCTTGTAGCAATAGATACGCCTTCTCTTATGGAAAGACATGGAAAATACAATGAAAGTATTAACAGACCTGCAGAGGTTACGGAGTTTTTCAAAAGAGTTTATCAGGAAGGTCTTAAAGAACCCAGGCTTATTGTATTTGCTCCCATAAAGTGTGAAAAATACATAAAAAACAATCAATCTGAAGAACTGGTAAAGAAAATAAAGACAGAATATAAGAGATTGTTTGACCTTTTTAAGAGTGATAACCTGAGAAACTATATAGTTACCGTCATAACGCCGGTACAGACTACAGGCAACGTGGTTTTTTCCCATATAACATCTGAAAATGAGAAAACTCATTTTTACTTTACGAAAGAACATAATGAAGCCCGGTATGACCCGAAAGACAGTGAACAGCCCCTTCGTTATTTATTAAGGTTTTTGTTGAAATTACATTTAAAACAGCAGGAAACAGGATGGGGTATATTCAGTTTCCTCCGCTCCTGGCTCGGCATTGATAAATACCTGAGAGATGCCATTACAAGATTTACTGACAGATGTAAAAAAGGAAACGGTTTTGAAATACTTCAGGGGTATGATAAACTATAGTTACCCGTCACGCGTCACGCGTTACGCGTCACGCGTCACGCCATTATGAAAGGTTTTATTATGGACGTAACTGTTTATGTACAGAGTGCCGGAAGAGAGCCGGAACATGATTATTGCTGGCTGACGGTCTGTAAGAGAGGAAATTTTTTCCGAAAATATCCTCCTCATATTTCAGCAATAAATGGATTGATTCAGAGTGAATCCTGTTCTGTTTTATTAAACAGATATGACGAAGATTTAGTTCTTGCAGTTACAGGCCTCAGAGCAAAAGAAAGAAAAGATTACTGCGGCCGCACTGTTAGAAATTCCGTCCTGTGGGTCGGAAGTATTAAAGATGAAAAATCCTTTCGTTATCTTGCTGCAAAAATTTTACTCGATTTGAAAAACGGCGGAGGAAAAACTCTTGATACTATTGATAAATCTATCGAGTTCTCTGAAAATTTTAATATAAATGAAGAGAATATAGACGAATTAAAGGCAGGCGATCTGTCAGAAACAGAGTTTAATGAAGTGAAATCTGGATTGCTGCAAGTTCAGAATGATAAAGTGACCCATGAAGCCCTTGTTGATTCACTCTCTAAAATCCCTTTCAATGAAGACAGAGATTATAAAATCAGAATGATTTTAAATTATTTTAAATTCGGATTTCATTTTGATAAAAATGTCTTAACAGGACTGTTACAGGATAATAATAATTTAAAAATTTCTTCTGAGGAAGAGAGAAAGACTTTGCTTTTAAAGAGAATGATTGCAAAAAATACTCCCTGCCATACGGAAGAACTTATAAGGGATCTTACCGTAGATGAAGTTTCCAGGCTGATAGAAAAGTGGAATGTATTTCCCTGTGTGGTTGTTACTGATAAGAAAAACCCGGAGACTCTGAAAGAAGCAGGTGTATGGCGCGGACTGTCAAATCTTGTGGAAGGTGAAGAGTGGGAAATCACAGGGAAGGTTAAAAGCAGCAAAAAAAAAAATAATCCCCCTTCTCATCCTGTTATTCCTGGTACTATTATTCCTCATATGGAAATGGATAAAATAAAACAATTCGAGGATAATCTGAAGAAGATACTGAGGGAAAAAAGCAGACCTGTCATAAAGGAAATAGAAAATATTATAAAACATCTGAAAGACAGACATGACTCAACTAAGGGGTTGTAAAAAAATAACCTTATTATATTTACAATCGTGAGGCGTAACGCGTAACGCGTGACGGGAGGAGAAAAACCATAATTTGCCAGAGTTATTTTCTTACAGTCCCTGACAATAGAAAGGAGGACAATCGTTGATATAGATAATCAACGGTTAAAGAAAATGATAAAGAAAATATTATTCATCAGTATTTTATCTGTTTTTACGAATTTTGCTCTCTTAACATGGGCTTATGGAGAAGAGGCAAAGCCTGTACCATGTGAGGAGAAATCAGAGACCATATTACTCAAAGTACCAGATGTGAGGCAGAGCACTACCTATTCCTGCGGCGCTTCATGTCTTCAGGGGATTCTTATGTACTGGGGCATAGAACACAGAGAAGGAGATTTGATAGTATTACTCAATACAAGCCCCGATTCCGGAACAGATCCTGAAGATATAGTAAGAGTGGCTGTCGATAAAGGCTTAAAAGGAGAAATAAAAGAAAATCTTACTATAGAGGATCTTGAATTATCAATTAAAGATGGAATTCCTGTTATTGTGGCCATACAGGCATGGAGGGACGAACAGGGCGAACCATGGGAGAAGGTATGGGAAGACGGCCATTATGTAATTGTTACAGGTTTTGATGAGAAAAATATTTACTTTGAAGACCCTTCACTTCTCGGAAGCAAAGGTTTTATTGAAAGGGAGGAATTTCTTTCAAGGTGGCATGATTACTCGGGAGAACCGCCTCTTGATGAAAAAGATACAAAATATATCCGTCTCGGAATTTTTATCAGAGGGGAAAAGCCTGCATCGTTGCTGGAATTGCTCCATATAGATTGAACCGTTTCATGTTTATAGAAGGGGTTTATCTGAATAAATCTGAATGAGTTCCTGTTCTTTCGAAGATTATTTCGTCTCCTTCTATTTTATAAATAAGTAGCCAGTCAGGTTCTATATGGCATTCCCTTCTATTTATATAATCTCCGGTTAATTTATGGTCCCTGTGTTTATTCTCAAGCAATTTTTGATTGATGAGTTTCCCTATAATAGTTTTTATTTTCTTTTTTTCTTTACCGGCTTTAATCATTCTTTTTAAATCTTTTTCAAATTGTCTTGTATATGAGGGATTAAGCATTTATAGCTCCAGTTTATTAAACATATCTTCCATATCTTTACATTTAACAATATTTTTTTTCCTATCAGTATCCTGAAAAACTTTCAGTGTTGTTTCATTTGGTATTACAACTTCAAAAGGCAGACCTTTATGAAGTTTTACCTGTCTGTAAAACAGGTTAATAGCTTCAGTAGCTGTTAAGCCGAGTTCTTTAAATATTTTTTCAGCTTCCTCTTTCAGGGAAGGTTCTGTTCTTGCTCTGATCATAGCAGTTTTTAACATATTACACCTCCATATTAATTGTATCTCATTTGAGATACAAAATCAAGTA
>CAYSLJ010000182.1:0-13798 GCA_964431735.1 uncultured Synergistia bacterium
CTCACCCACCGGAAGGGTGTAGAATAAATATTACTTTTCGGATAGGTACTAAGTATCAATTATTTGCTCAAAATAATTATGGACTTGCCGTCCAGTTTCCCACTGCTGGTTAATTCACCCATACGGCCTCTGTCCTGAAGAAATTCATTCATCCTCTTTTTAATTTCATCTATTATTATTGCAATGGTTAAATTTTGAGCTTCATCGGAATTATCTCTGATTTCATTCAGATAATCTTCATAGAGATCATTTGTTTTATTTATAACGAAATTTGTCATAAGGCCATGCTGTGACGGATCTTCATCTGCTTTAGTTCCGGGAGAAGGACCGAGTACAAGAGTTCTGCCTTCCAGTTCTTTATTGGAATGTAAATCAATAAGCTCGACTCCTCCGTTGACATCACAGAAGGCAATGATTTTACCCTTAATATCTTTGACCCATCCTGTTAAAGTGTCATCGTTTATATAGGTTCTGGGATACTTCCACTTACAGTCATAAGGTACTATACATATATCGTATCCGCTTTTTTCATCATTGTTAAAATCCGGGAAAGTATCTTCACCTCTTGCCCTTATATATATAAAAACATAATCATTTTCACTTACCCTGCCTGCCATATCGGCAATTGCATTTTTCACGCCTTCCTTTGTCACATGTTCATCTTTAATAACAGTAATATGTTCAGCAGGAACGGCAAATTTTTCTCTGAACAAAGTTTCCATTCCCTGTATATCATTTTCTACATAATTAAAATTCTCCACTCCTGCAGCTTCAGGATATTTACCTATACCTATGATTAAAGCCCATCTTTTATTACCTGTCTGAGCACCGGCCAGGGAATATGAAAAAAGTACCAGGGCCAGAACTAAAAAAGTAAATCTCTTCATTAAATTAAACCTCCTAATGTTATTTTATAGGAAATTCGATTACCTCTGTCGAATTCCTTGTTATATAGTGCAAATTTTGTACCTAAAAATATTTTATTACTGATTGAGCATAAATAATAAAAGGTGAATGGCTGGAGGTGATGGGCTTTGAATGCCGGTTTTTTCCTGACCCATCACCTGGAATCCGAAATCTAGCACCTGGGCACCTGAAAGTAATAATCAATCAGAGGTAATCTAATATTATCAGCAATAAGAAAGGCAGGTTAATTATGAATAATTTCCTGGATGAAAAATCACTGACAAAACTGGAACATGCTGTTACAGAAATTGAAAAATCTACTTCTGCGGAGATAGTTATTGCCATAGCAAAATCTTCAGAAAGCTATAGAGACGTGCCGATAATATTCGGTTTTATTCTCTCCATGTTAACACTTATATTCATTCTCTTTTCCCCTTTTGATATACATACGTGGTATGTACTGCCTCTTGTGATCATAACATATGGAATCGGTTATATTATTTGCGCCAGAATCGAATTATTTATGAAATTACTTACACGGGAAGAAAGAAGAATTGAACAGGTTAAAAGAGGGGCAAAAATAGCCTTTTTTGAAGAAAGTGTTTCTGCCACAAAAGACAGAACAGGTATTTTATTCTATATATCCCTGTTTGAAAGACGGGTTGAAATTCTCTCAGATCTCGGCATAGACGGAAAAATATCTAAAGACAGATGGAACAGGCTTATGATTGAACTTAATAAAGCTCTTGCCGGTCAGAAACCTGTAGAGGATTTTGCAGAAAAACTTGTCACATGTATTGAATTTCTATCAGGCACTTTCCCACCGGGCGAGGAAAATCCTGATGAAATAATGAACAGACCCAGAATAAGAGGAGGGTAATTTTTATGAAATATTCATACATAAATCTATCTTTTCTATTTATAATCTTTATTACATTAAATATTATAACCAGGCCGGTTTCAGGAGAAACGATTAATAGCCTTCCTGCTCAAAGGTATGAGATTGGCAGAGAATCCGGCGAATATAAAAAAGAAAAACACAGAGATTTTGCCTACAGCAGTAGATCCTATAACAGGCGCAGGAATAACAACGGATGGAAAGCCGGCGAAGGTAACAAAGATAATCTTTACAGAGGCCCTGTTTATAAGAAAGGTAAAATTCCTGATAACAGCGGCTCTGTAACAACAGGATGTTTTGTTACATTTATAGGTATACCTGTCGGTTTACTAATTCTCTATATTATTTTTGAGTATTTGAAAAATACCGGCAAAAAGACTTCAAACACTACTTATTATTATGACGAAAACGGTAAAATTGACCGCATGTCTGAGGAGTGACGTTTATGAAGAAATTTTATATAATTTCTATAACTTTATTATTTATTGTATTTTTAATTTCTATATCTTATGCAAGGGTACGAGGAAGTCACAGTTTCGGAGGAAAACGGAGCAGCGGCGGTTATCGCAGCAGCAGTTCTCGAAGCAGTTATCATGGTTCCTATTCCGGAGGCGGTATAGAAGAAGGTACAGATCTTCCCACTGTATTTCAGCCAAACTTTGAAGCATCAAAAAGAGCTTTTCTTATGAGACATCCCAATTTTAATCCGAAAGAATTCGCAGGGAAAGTAAGAGATACCTTTATGAAACGTCAACATGCCTGGTCAACCTGTAACCGGGAAGCAGCAAGACCTCTTGAAACAGATTATCTGTTTTCAATGCATAAATACTGGATAGAACAGTATAAAGCAGAAGGTATGAGAAACATTCTGGAAGATATAGAAATACACTCCATTACCTTTAGATTATAAACAAATTTTCACCGGTCACTGTTCACTCTTATAATACTTCACGGAAAGCATTGTTATATCATCTGATTGTTCTGCATTACCTGTAAAATCTTTAATGGCTCCATAAACAGATTGTATTATCTCTTCAGGTTTCTTATCGTTTTTTCCGTTTAAAATAGCTATCAGTCTATGTTCATCAAAGAGTTCATCATTTTCATTCATAGCCTCAGTTACACCATCTGTATAAGTAAAAAGACAGTCTCCGTTCTGAAGAACAATGGTTCTATCTTCATAAATAACGTCTTCATCTATACCGAGAGCTATTTTTTCAGGCATTTCAACCTCTGTTATGGCTCCGTCATGCTTGATAATATAAGGCCTGTTATGACCTGCATTAATATAAGTCAAAAGGCCTGTTTTTATATCCAGTATACCGGCAAAAACAGTGACAAACATAAAAGTTTCATTATTATTATAAAGTTCTCTGTTAAGTTTTGTAAATACTGTTCCCGGACTTCCTCCCTGTGAGGCAATAAATCTGAAAAGAGTTTTTGTTATAACCATAAAAAGAGAAGCAGGTATACCTTTACCTGACACATCACCGATAACAAACCATAAATGATCGTCATGAAGCTTAAAAAAATCATATACATCACCGCTTACAGTCCTGGCCGGTTCCAGGAGTGCATAGAGATTGAACCTGCCGGAACTGTGAGGAAAAATTTTCGGTATCATTCCCATCTGTATATCACTGGCAATCCTGAGTTCACTGTCGAATTTTTCTTTTTCCGCAATTCTTACCCTCAGAGAAGCTTCAAAAGAAATTTCATAAATAATAAAAAATATTATTACTATTACAGATATGAGAAGGGTTATTAATACAGGATCTAGACGGTCTTTGGCAATTGCATAAGCCCAGTCTGCTGCATTAATATCCATGCCGAAAACTGCAATGACTTTTTTTGCATCACGATCTATGACAGGAGAAAAAGCAGATATCCATGTTCCCCATTTATCCTCTGCAGGGCCTGTTACTAAAGATTGACCTCCGGAAAATATAGTTCTTATGTCCGTACTGTTATAGATATCGCCGGGTATAGAATAATCTTTTGAATAAGCCGGTTCAGAGTCTGCAAGGTAAACGATTTTATCATTACGTATGGCTGTTAAATAAACGAAACGACAGTCATCATTTTCTATGATTATATTGTGAAGCTGTTTCTTTATATATTCGTAATTTACTGTTCCTCTATCGGAAGGAGTTCCTTTGAGCAATTTTATAATTTCAGGATCCATAGAAGATGCTATGGTTCTGCATCTTCTGAGGAGATTGTTCTTTACTTCCCTGTCTGTACTGATACCGACCAGCTGTGCCGCTATCCATCCTGATGCCAGAATAAAGAGCAATACATAAACCATACTCACTGTGTAATAAGATATTATTTTCCTGTTTGAAAGCCATACAGTTTCTCTGCATCTTAATATCTGTGAATAAAACCATAAACTTATAATCATTACAATGGAAAGAAGAGACTGAAATAATTGTAATGGTATACCGGTTATTGAAAGGAATGTATGAGAATTCACCAGAGAAGAAGGCAAATAAATACCTTCCGGCACACCTGTTATTATTGTAAATATATAAAAAAGCATTGCCAGGGACATGATAAATAAATAAATATTCTTCTCTTTTTTACTCCTCTGGAATAATGTTATTAAAGTCAATATTCCGCCCGGTATGCCGAGAAAATATCTCGGGAAAATCGCAAACCCCTCCGGTTCATTAATAAATATACCGGTGAAAGACAGACAAAGAAGAGGTAAACATATCCAGATTTTTAAAGAAGTAATGGCTACTCTTCCGAAATTTAAAAGAAATAAATAAGAAGATATTAAAAGACAGAGTTTTATAACTTCAATTATAATTATGGGGCCGGTAATTATTGTTAAGAATTCAAGCCATTTACTCAATCCATGAGTAAGGCCGAAAAGTCCGAGCCATAACCATGGCAGATCAGACTTTTTTTCCCTCTTCAATGTATAACATACAACTGAAAGAAAAATAAGGGACAGGCCATAGAGAAAATAAATATAATCCATCTGGTGGAGTAAAAATTTAGAAATCATATGTATAACCGTGACACGTGACGCGTAACGCGTGACGCAGAGCTCATTATAGTAAATAGTGAATAGTGAATAGTGTCCTCTTCTTTTCACCCTTCACGCTTCTCATATAAATATCTATTTACTACATTTCTTCTAATAACCCTTCTATTTCTGTTATATTTTCGGATTCCTTATGAAATAACTTGACAAATGAGGCAGTTAGCCACTAAAATTACTATCACTGAAGTGATATTACCTTATAAAGAAAGGGATCTATAATGGGTAAAAAGATAGCAATTGATTTCGGTACTTCAAATACAACAATTGCTCTATGGAATGAAACACTTGGTAAAGAAGAATTAATGAAAATAGACGGCATGGCAAGAAAATATAAAAATCCGTCGGATCATAATGCTTCTGAGATATACTGTATACCGTCAATAATAAATTTCGACGGAAATACTTTACTTGCCGGTCAGGAAGTTTTTGATAGAGGCAAAGAATTTTCCAGAGCCACATTCAGGGATATTAAGAGATATATTATGAAAAGAAAACCTCTGCCACGGGATATAGGAGGGAAAAAAATTTCTTTCTATGATAGCGGAGAATATTTTTTATCAGAAATAATTTCACGGGCAAGTAAAATAGCAGGAGATAAAATTCAGGAGATAATTTTTACTTTACCTGTAGATGCTTTTCAACATTATCAGGAATGGATAGGAGAAATATGTGTTAAATTCGATATAGATTATT
Organism: uncultured Synergistia bacterium; assembly: GCA_964431735.1. Classification (GTDB taxonomy): domain Bacteria; phylum Vulcanimicrobiota; class SpSt-956; order SpSt-956; family JAKJGF01; genus CALARM01. Next base: position 5,553 of record CAYSLJ010000182.1, read on the forward strand.
ACAGGGTAATAGATGAACCTTCTGCATGTGCTTTCGGCTATGATGCAGGCGTAGAAGACGGGGACATAATTATGGTTTTTGACTTCGGAGGAGGAACGATAGATGTATCAATTGTAAAGATTGAACTTTCAGGACATAGTGACAGAAAATCGATAGTAGTAGGAAAGGGAGGCGCAGGTATAGGAGGAATAGATATAGATACATGGATAATGGAAGATCTTCTGAAACAGAATGGCATGTCTACAGGAGATGTGCAGCATATAATCAATCATCTCAGAGATACTGTAGAAGAAATAAAAATAGACCTTTCCTTTAATAAAGAAGCATCTCTGTCAGTATTTGACGATGTGAATGGCGCCATGATTTCTGCAGATTATACAAGAGAACAATTCGAAGAAATTCTGACAAGAAATAATTTATTTAATATTATTCAGGAAATACTTGACGATTCCCTGGAAGAAGCGGCTCTCAGAGGGATAAGAAGAAGAGATATAAAACATGTTTTGATGATTGGAGGTTCAAGCCTCATACCATCTGTAAAAAAATTACTTCAAGAAAAATTTCGTGACAGAATAAAATCTTACAGACCTTTTGATGCAGTAGTCAGGGGGGCATGCCGTTACGGTGCAGGGAAAGTACTTGATGATTATATAAAACATGATTACTGCCTGAAACACTGGATATGGTCAGATGATCGGTACAGTGGCAGATACGGATACGAGCCTTTTATACCAAGAGGAACAAAATACCCTGTTTCCGATGTGGCAAAATTTAAAATAGATGCGGCAGTACCGGGGCAGAAAGAAGTAGAACTTATGATCTTTGAATCAAGAGGACATAATTCTCAAAAAATGAAAAATGAGATGATCTATAATTCCGATCTGGACAGATACGAAATAATAAGTACAAATGTCAGCGGTGATGAAGATAAATTACTTGTAAATGAGAAGAATCCAACCTTTATAAAATTAGAACCTCCTGCCAGAGGTGGAGAAAAAAGAATTTCCGTGTCCTTCAGTATTGATGAGAATCGTCTCCTCAGAATTACAGTGATAGATTTAAAAATAAATAAAGTTCTCTATAAAGATCAGCCTGTGGTGAAATTAAATTAAGGAAGGTCGTGACGCGTAATGAATTACGCGTCACGCGTTACGGGGTTACTTACCGGCAGGTTCCTCTTCAGGTTCAGTCTCCGGAGTCGGTGAAGGTTGTTCAAGCTTAAAATCTACTTTATTATCATAGACCCAGTTAATTCCTCTGTAGATAATTGCAGGATTGTTAGTATCATAAAATATAGAGCCATCTCTAAAGAACAGTTCAAAATTCTTTGTTTCTCCTGATTTAAGAGAACCCATATCTTTTGTGAGAGTTTCCTGTAATTTACCTGTTCCGTCCTTTACAAAAACCGTTACAACAACATTATTTGCAGTAACTTTTGCAGTATTTTGAACAGAACCGGTTAAGCCTACAGTAGAAACGCCAAACTGTTCTTTTCCTACAAGTTCAGTTCCTGACAGTTCTCTGAGTCCCTGAACCTTTACTTCATCACCTTTTGATGCAACAGGAGTCGGAGTGGCAGATACAGGAGCTGCTGTCGCTACAGGTACCATTTTGACATTGAAGGTTTGAATAGATGCGTTGCCGGCCCGGGGGTCAAAACTATATCTTGCTCCAAGCATGCCTGCTACATCGGCAAGAGAAACATAAAGTCTGCCATTATTATAAGATTTTGTCCCTCCGTAAACAGTATCATTGATTTTAAGACACTTTGTAAGCTCATTGTATGAAAATCCGAAATCAAGCATCTGAGCAAGTTCCTGGATACTTACCATTACAACATCTTTAGAAACAGTTACACTGCCTGTAAAAGGCTTGTTATTCACATACACCACCCAGTCTCCCGATTGTGCAATAGTAAAAGTACTGATAATTATGACTGCTAAAATAAAGACATTAATAGATCGATTTAACAAGAAGATCATCCCTCTCCTAAAAATTATTTTCACAATTGGTACCTAATATTCTACAATTTATAAAAAAAATCCTTCCTGTAATGTGAGATTATAATGGATTTCATAAATTATTAGAAATTAAATAATTCGTGATGCGTAATGGGTAATGCGTAATACCAATTCGCTATCAATTTTAGTATTATAAATCTCCTGGCTTTGCCTGCCTGGCGCTCCTCCGAAAAAAATCTAAACTGGAACAGGCATATTTGTTAAAACTTACATCATGCCACTTTGCATTATATTCTATTCAAATAGACTTGTGCTGCCGTGATATTTTTTTCTCCGGAGCACCAGGCAGGCAAAGCACTATACTTGATAGCTAAATGGTATAACGCACAACGCTTGCCCCTTGACGGGAGGCTATCAAGAATTTCCGGCAATATCTCTAAAAGTATGTCTGTAAAGTGGGGAAAGACTTTCACCATTTATAAGGGTATAAATACACTGACATCGTGACAGAAACATTTTTAGCTGATTTTTTAGACATTGAGTTATATACGGAAACAGTTACTTTTTTATATTTCAAATCCGTAGAAACATAGAGACCTTCATTTATGCTGATTTCCACATTTAAATTTTTTTCCCTTGTTATAACAGGAGGATTATAGATTGGAACAGAGACATATTCCATGGATTTATATTCTTCAATAGTTTTTTTTGCTATAATTATAGCCTCCTGATAGGCAATACATTTCTGCAGTGCCGCAAACCCTGCAAAAAATGTAGCTATTAAACTTACAAGGATTATAGAAACAATTCCCAGGGAAAAAATTATTTCGGCAAGACTCATTCCGCCGGCAGAAAACCTATATCGATTTATACCAGTATATGACTTTAAATCCATACTTAACCCCACTATTTGCCGACGGTAAGGGACTGAGAAATGTTTCATCAAACTGGAACGTTACCTCATTACCTTCCAGAGACATAACTCCGGGATCAACAGAAGCTCCTTCCGGATCCCTGGATGGATCTTTTCCTGCTACCAGTAATGCACCTGTTATTTTAATTTTTTTGTCTTTCGGAACAGTACAATAAAAATCTCCCATACTATAAACAAGCCCTGTAAACATGGCATCTCCTGCCCCCATATTCATAGTGACATCTCCGCTTGAGTAAAGGGCTATAGAGTCTGTTCCCGATTTTATTTTGCTGGAATTCCCTTCTATTTCAACAGTCCCTTCAGCGTAAATATTACCCTTACCTGTTACCGGTTCATCATTGACATGTGTTAATATTACATTACCATAATGATAGGGGCCGCCATCTTTTCTAAAATCTCTCTCTCCGTTACCGGGAGCGTAAAGACTTGCCCCATTAAGTCTGAGTATTATTCCATGAAACGCGATATTACCGGTCTTGCCGGAAACATGTTTTCTGTCATAAGCTACTTTCAGGTTTCTATCCATGAACAGGTGGTGGCCGTTGAACATTAAACCCGGTACGATTTCATTACCTTTATAAATTACCCGATCAGGCGTACCTGATGTTTTTTTACCATCTATATAATAATTCAGAAGATTGCCCTCTTTTATATAAATACCGGAAGGTATTTCTTCAGTTTCAAAACGCTCATTTGCAACCAGTTCTGAAATATCAAGCATTGGAATATCCTTCTTACCACTGTTGCTTTTGAAATGATTCGGATCATTTACAGGAGATAATATCTGACCGCTGGCAGTAACATTACAATTATCTTTAATATCACATATTAAATCTTTCTTATCAGACAGATCGATAAGTTTTATAGAAATATTTTCGGCATTTGAATGAAGGTTGAACGGTGCACCTCTGGTTCCAATGCCTAATTTATCTGTCTTAATAGTAATGGCCCCTCTGGAACCGCTCTGTAGAATACCGTCCGGTACTGCAGTAACTATAACTTCTACATGTCTGACTTCATTATCACTGGCTGCTGTAATTACAATAAGAGCCGAATGGGGAGGTACTTTCATATCAGGCCTGTAGCCGGGAACAGAAGAAGACCCTCCGAGATTATTAACGGAATAATATTTTTCATCTCCCCATACCGGATCGTTCGGGTCGAAACTTACGTAAAAAGCACCCTGATTTTCAAAAACAAACTGAGAGTTTGGTTCCGGGAGATGTTCAGTATTAAATCCAGTAATCTTTAAATCCTGATTTTTACATTGCATAAATAGTTTTTCTTTATTTTTACCCCATTCAATATTATCTTCCAGTAAAATGATAGTTTCTGTAAGAGCAGAATCTGAAAGGGGATTAATCATATTTTTATTCAGATCCGAGCTGGTTCTGCGGAGGATTTCAGAAGTTAAAAAGACCATTGATGTCAATAAAATGAGTAAAACCGGTATGAGCAGTAAAACACTTATTAAAGCAATTCCATTTTTTTTATTCAATAAATTTTTCATAAAAAAATCCTCCTCTTTTTTAATTTCTGAGAGTTATGGTACTTTTTATTTTCATCTGTTCCGGAGCTTTTTCATTACTGTTATTTGAATAGCTGCCCAGGTAAAAAAATAATTCCACCTTTTTCCTCTCACTGTTTACTTTAAAATCCAGGTATGTTATATACCTTGCAATAGATCTCGGTCTGGTAATATAAAGTTCTGAATCTTTGACAGTAATAGAATTCTTTATATAAGAGATTACAGGACAGGTTGTACCCTTACCCTCTAAAGGAGGAAAAGGAAGGTCTTTCAGGAGATGTTCACCTGCAGACGAGGCATAATCTCCAAGAAAAACTTCTTTACTCCAGAGCTGATAATATCCGTCATTGATGAATTTTGTATCACCTTCCAGATAAAATATAATAAACTTTTTCCATTCAATTCGCCCGGAACTATCAGGTGCAGTCCTGTAAGAACCGTCAGTAGCCGATAAAAAAGAGATTGCCCTGTTAACAGTTTTTTCCGGATAAACAATCACTTCTACGCTATTGATAGTACTGGCAGACAGTTCATTCTCCAGTCTGCTTAAAATCAAATTACCACTGTCCCTTAATGCTATTGTATCGCTGATTTTAAGCCACGCTTTTGTAGAAAAGGAGAATATGGTAAATAACATTGTCCCTACCATGGAAAATACGACCGCTGAAATCATGGCTTCAATTAAAGTCATTCCATTTCGGGAAAAACAGTAGTTTTTCATAACTTATTCCTTAAGGAGTGAAAAGTGAGTAGTGAGTAGTGAGTAGTGAGTAGTGAGTAGTGAGTAGTGAGCTCTTCTTTTCACTTTTCACTCTAATTAAATTCTGATAAATTATCGTGACGCGTGACGCGTGACGCGTGACGCGAGGCTTACCCATGAAACCAGTCAAAAATGAAAATTCCTGTACCTTTTAATTATACACTAAAATCCTGTTAAACACAAATAGTATGGATTATATTATTTTACGATAATCAGATTTACTTATACTGAAAATTATACAAAGAGCGAATAGTGAAATGTGGGCGGAAACCACCCGTAACGCGTTACGCGTCACGCGTCACGATTATAGTGAATAGTGAAAGGTGGGTAAAAACCACGCGTCACGATTACGGGGACTTAATTTCTTTTATTATCTCTGTTGCAATGTTTGTATATTTTCCATCCGGTTCCAGTTCCATATATTTATTAAGTGCTGCAAGGGCTTCATTTTTTTGTCCGACATTGTAGTATGATATTCCCATTAAAATATAAAATCTTCCTGTTTTTGGATTTAGCTCAAGCCCTTTTTTACACAATGCAATTGTTTCATTATAGTTTTTCAGGTCATATTTTAATTGTGCCAGACTGATAAGTGCTTCTATATAACCGGGAGAATAATCAAGGGTTTTTTCAAGGTAATATTCTGCCTGGTTTTTATCGATTTTCAGGTAAGCTATACCAAGATAGTAACTGGTATCCGGATTTTCACGGTCTATTTGCAATGACTGAGTAAAATAATCTATGGCTTCTGTATATTTTTTTTCATTCAGGCTGTCAATACCTTTATTGTTTAACTGTTCTGTATTTATATGTTTATCAGAACTTTCCGGAAATTTTGCAGAGTATTCCCGTATTATTGCATCTGCTTTTTCCCTTTCATCTGTCCTGTAATATATATCTTTAAGAGCAAGATAAACATTTTCTTCATCAGGCATAAGTTCTTTTGCTTTTTCCAGATATTCTAAAGCTTTTGTATAGTTTTTTTCCCTTAAATATGTATTGCCCAGATAAAGATAAGGTTCAGGTAAATCTTTATCGAAGGCGATAGCTTTTTCAAAGTTTTCTATAGATTTTGCTTTATTTTCCTGATAATAGGTCAGACCTATTCCGTAAAAGAGCTCTCCTTTTTTCTTTAAAGACGGTGATTTTTCAAGGAGAATTCTGGCATGGTCAAATTCTTCCCTGGCCTCTTCATTTCTGTTATTATCCAGATGATTAAAACCTGCAGAAAGAAAGGTGTTTATTTTTTGTTCATTAATCCGAAGGAAAAGGTATTTAAATATAAGAAGGCCTATTATGAATAGAAAACCTATTGATATTAAAGCTATAAGGTTCTTTTTATTCCGTAATTTCTCCCTTTTCTGCAGATTTTCTCTTTCCCGGTTTTTTATAGTTTCCGGGGAAATTTTTTCAATAGCATTAAGGGCATCTTCCCTTATTAACCCTTTTTCTTCCCGGCAGATTTTCAATAGAGGCTCCAGTGCTTTTCCGGCTTTTAATTTTCCCAGAGAAATTACAGCCATCATTCTTACTTCTTCTGCACTATCATCAAGGGATTTAATTAAAGGTTCTATAAAAATTTCTTCGTTATATTCCGGCATGAACTGAAGGGTTTTTACTCTTACGAGAGCACTTTTATCTTCAAATAATACTTCATTGAGGGCATGTTCTATTTTTTCTTCTCCTTTAAACTGTACAAGAGTCTTTAACGCCGCTATTCTGATTTCAGGGTCAGGGTCCGTTTTTAATAGTTTCAGCATGGGAGAGATTATCCTTGTATTTTTCGTTTCTCCCAGAGTCTCTATAAAATATTTTTTCACCTGTTTTTCCGTGGATTCAAGCTGAAGAATCATAAGGTCGATTCTGTCTTTAATATCTATCTGCGGGGCTTTTATTTCGACCATACCTGATATTGCTTCTTTCATTTCAGTTGCACTCTGAAAACGTTCACTTAAATTATGTCTGAGAGCAGTCATTACGACAGCATTTGTTTTTTCTGAAATATCCGGTTTTTCATTTATAAGAGAAGGAAAAGTAAAGGGTACAGTTTTTTTTCCTGTAATAAGCTGGTACATTGTAGCACCGAGAGAATATAAATCACTCTGCGGAACAGGTTTCCCTTCATATTGTTCGGGAGATGAATATCCGAACGTTCCTATGGCAGTCTTTGTCTGAGACAGATCTTCTTCAAAGAGTTTTCTTGCAATCCCGAAGTCTATCAGGACAGCTTTTCTGTCACTTTCCCTTATCATTATATTTGCCGGTTTTATGTCTCTGTATATTACGGGAGGATTTCTACTGTGGAGATATTCAAGTATTTCACAGATCTGCAGGGCCCACTCCATTACATTTTGTTCCGGTATGCCATCGGGGTAATCGTCTTTCAGTAAACAGCTCAAATCTTTCCCTTTTATAAAATCCATTACCAGGTAGTATCTGCCGTTGAGGAAGAAAAAATCACTTACAGAGGGCAAATTCGGATAATTTAATTCCGATAGTATTTTACCTTCCTGTTCAAAACGCTTTATGGATTCCAGTCTGTTCCGACTGTCCATAGATATATTCAGAAGTTCTTTGACTGCATATATTTTCTCAAGGCTTATATGTTTTGCTTCATAAATACACCCCATACCGCCTCTTTTAACTTCCCTTATTATTTTATATCTGCCTGATAGAATAGTCCCCGGAGAAAGGGGTTGAAGTTCTAACGGAGAATCTTCAATAATTAAAAGGAGGCCGCATTTACAGCAAAATTTAGCATCTTTCTCATTACTCGTATTACATTCGGGACATATTTCCACAGTGCCCTTTTCGTATGTGGAACTTTTAACTAACATGAAACCGCATTCACAGCAAAAACTGGCATCTTTTTCGTTTTTAGCTTTACATTCGGGACAGATAAACATTTGTTCAATCTCTTTTTGAATTATTTATATGATAATCGTAACGCGTGACGCGTAACGCGTGACGCGTGATGGGAAGAAAACCTTTATTATATGCTTATGCTAATTACCGATACAGGTAAGTTCGTAACCATTTATGAATTATCTAGCGTGAGTTTAC
>CAYSLJ010000183.1:0-13657 GCA_964431735.1 uncultured Synergistia bacterium
AGGATGATAACCGTTCTAACAATTTGCCGGAGTTATTTTTCTTACAGTCCTTAGTTTTGTGGAAGATTTTGCTATGATGCGTTATGAATCGTAGCTGTTGCACCGGGCTTCCACCCCGCTCTGTGAACTATTTCGTCCCATCCAGTCTTTTTTATAAAAGACAGATTTTCATAGGTTTTTCTTTCTATATCAGTCTGTCCTGTACCGAGATTAATGGACAGTCCGTGACATCTTTTTACATTGCCGTCAAATACAGTAAGGCTGGATCCGTCATCACTTCTGCATTCTATTTCATCACCTGACATGGAGAGTCTGCCTGCTACTGCATGATCCAGTGCATCTTTCACCTGCTGTGCTGCTTTCTTTACAGACTCGTTTTCTGTAGCAGTTCCTATATTTTCTGCAAGATCCCCCAGATCTACAAAGCCATGTCTGTTTTCAGGGCTATCAAGCAGCTCATACTGCTGGGTTTTGTCTGCAATATTTCTCAGGTTTTCTTCTGTTATATCTGATTTTTTAATGGCTTCTTTCAGATTAGCAGTAGATTCTGCAAGTTCGTCCAGTTTTGTTGAATCTATTACTGAAAGTGTTATGGCATGATGTTTGTTTGCCGTAGCCTGCACCAGAGCAAAAGCTGCCTGTTTCGGATTATTAAGTTCATTTTTTTCATTTTTCTGTATAATTTCCAGACCTTCTCTGATATGTATGGGGCCGGGGTTGTCAGCAAAGGAACTTCCCCAGAGTACTTCAGGCGATGCTACAATATAATCAGTACTGTCTTTCATTGGATATAAAGCCTCAGCCTGTCCTTCCAGACAGTTTTCCATTACCATGACATCTATATTCTGTCCTGTCACTTCTTTGACTTTTTTTGTAATATCTCCCATGTCTTCAGGTGTTATATTCCCGTGATCCTCTTTATCGGGAGCTATTCCTTTCCATCCTTTTCCATGATCGAAGAGCACTATTATATAGTGTTCTGCAGGGAATTGTTTCGTTTCCGTTATAAGAAAATCCAGCATTTCTTTCCTGTCTGTCATGTTTATATTGCCGAGGTTTTCCATTACCGGAGAATCTACTGTTTCATGTTTAACTACAGGAGAGTTTCCCTGTTCTTCCTGACCTTTTGTAACATAATATCTTCTTGCCTCTTTACTCCAGTTACCATCAATATTTGATTTTATATATTCGCAGTTTTCCGAATAGTTTAATACTATTTTTATTTCTTCTTCATTGAAAGACAGTTTTTTCAGTTCTTCCGTTATGCCGAATCGTGAATATGCGTTCCCCTGTAAAGACTCCAGAGGTTTTAATTTTTCCCTGTCTATAATATAACTTCCCAGTTTATTTATGGTTTTTTCATTGATTACAAAGGATGTAAAATTCTCTTTGATTTCTTCCTGCGGTGCTCTGGAGATTTGAGCTATTATATTTATATCTTCCGTAGAACCAAGTTTTTCCAGATCCAGAAGTTGTCTTATAACAAGAGGTTCAAGATTTCCGCTCCCATTACCCCAGAAGAGTACTGTAAGTTTTTTCTTTCCCGGAACTTCAAGTTTACCTTTATAAACATGTCTGCCTGAAAGAGTTGTAGGAACTTCTGCTTTTGACAGGTCATCTTTTTCTACTATTTCCCATTTCCCTTCATTATTTTTCTTTACCTGAAAGGTCTTATGCTGTTCCTCATCTTTAATAAGGGCTTCTTTTTTTACCGTATCAGTTCCTGTTACTTCCCCTGTTTCATTAAATTGAATTATATCTATTCTATTACCATCCGAAATCTCTATTAACTGGGATTTATTCTGTGACAGTTTTCTTAATATATCTATTTTTTTATCTTCCTGATTTATTATGTCTTCAGAATCAGTAAAGGTTTCTTTCTGATGAAGGGCAGAATTACTTTCAAGGAGTTTTTTTCTTGTATTTTTAGCTTCTTCTGTATTTATTTTTTTGAAACCAAAGATTTTTCCCAGCATTTTATATTTCCTTTATCAATTATATATAGCTTTAATAATTATGGCATAATTTTATGGAAAAAATCAATAAAATTATGTTAATTTTTTGTTAAATATTACTGAAGTATTTGTCTGTGAGTATTACACACCAGGTAAAATATGGCATTTTCACTCACCATTTACTGTTATATACAGGAAAGAGAAAACTTTTTTATTATTAAGAGGAAACTTATCTTCTTTTGTAGAAATTTTGTAAAAGAATTAAATAAATATAGATAACGTTTTTATCGAAATGAGGTGAAATCAAGTGGGAAAAGATGAAAATAGAGTAGAAGATTTTGCGTCTGCTATGGGGGCTGCTTTTGACGTAGAAGTGTCCAGAGAAACTGTTGAAGAGGAAAAAATAGAAGAGCTGGCAGAAGAAAAACTGGAAAATATACTTCCAGACTGGGAAGACGAAGAACTGGAAGATTACGAGTCTCCGTCTTTAAAGAAATTACTTGATTCAGGAAAAGGTGTATGTAAAGGAACGGTGTCTGCCAGAGATTTTCAGTCTGTATTACAGGAAGTAAAAACTGAACTGGATAAAGCCATAAAAGGCTTTGCCGAGGTTAAAGAAGCAGGGAAGATGACATCTTTCACGGAGCAGGAATTAATGGTAAGAATCGATAGGGCTTTTGATTTACATAAAGAAGCACTGAATGAAATTGATAAGTATTTTGCCGATAAAAATAATGAACATATTCTGGATGGCCTTGACCTTGCCAGGTCTGCCGTTAACAGATTATATAAATCTTTTGTTCTGCTCAACCAGACAAAATGGGGCGATAATTCACTTGGAGCAAGACAGGGGTGGGCAGGATCTTCAAAACTTGCAAAATCTATAGAGATGGAGGAGAGTAATGTGGATATAGTAATAGGAGAAAACAAAAAGTATTATACAAATCCCAATTTTGAAAGAGTCAGACAGGAACTTGATATGTTAAAAGCAGGGAAGCTCTCTGAAGAGAAATTCGCTGCTACTATAGACTGGATGATTGATAATATTGCTTCAGCCAGAAAAGATTCAAAAGCAATAGATAAATCATCCTTAACAGGGGATAATGCAAAGATAATTGAAGAAGTGCTCAAAGCAACACTTGAAGCACTGGACACATATGAAAAAGGCCTGGAAGAAATGAAAAAATACTTTACAGATAAAGTTTCCGTACACCTGGATAAGGGTTTTCGTATGGCCTTTGAAGCAACACAGGTAATTTCTCAGATACAGCTGGCCTCCGAACCTGCAAAAGAGAAAAAAGAGGAAAGCAAATAGTTTTAGTGAGTGGTGAGTAGTGAGTGGAAGTTTCATTACTCTTTACTCATCACTTTTCTAAATATCGCTATATTCTCATTCGACTACCACAAGCTGAGAAACATTTTCACTCTTCAGGGCTGTGTAGGTGATGATGTATATTCCTTTGTAAAACCTTTTCTTGAGTGTATTAAAGAAAAATATTTCCCATATTAAAAAAAGAAGGATTAAGCCCTGTTATTTTTTTCCTGTCTCCAGCACTGAGGATCAGGTGAAAAAGGATTTTCTGTTACAGCATAAGATATACATGGATTTCCTCTGCAGGTTTTAACGATCTTACATTCAGAACATTTTTCATAATTAGAAAGATCTTTTAATTTATTTAATAAAGGGGAATTATAAAAAATATCCATGAGAGAAACTTCAGGGAAAGTGCCTAATTTAATGGGTAATCTTCTACATGGAAGTAAAGTTCCGTCTGCCAGAACAGTAAGCATTCCTCCAATATAACAGCAACCTGTTACTTTATTTTCATCCCATCTGTTATGTTCTTTATAAAGTAATTGCCATAAGGACTCTTTAAGAGGGAAAAAAGTCTTTCTATCTTTCAATGCATTTTCATACTGACATGTTAAAACTTGAATCAAAAATTCCCTGTATTCTTCAGGAGAGAAAAAATCTTCTTTACTGTAATTTTTTACAGCATCACCGATAGGAACAACCCTTGAAAAGGCAAAAGAATCTATTACTTTTTCTCCTGCCCAGTCCATAAGAGGTATGAGTTCATCTTTATTTTCTCTACTGAGGGTAAACATAAGTAATAAAGGAAAACCTTCCTGTCTCAGTACAGTCAGTGCTTCAAGTAAATCCTTAAAAGCCCCTTTCCCTCTTATACTATCATGAATATCTTCTCTACCATCTATACTTAATTGAATATTTTTTATATTACGTTTTTTTAGTTCTATCAGATTTTTTTTCTTTATTGATTTTGGAGTACTCATAAGACTGAGAGCTATTTTTATATGACTTTTTTTTTCTTTAACTTGAATATAGTCTATGATTTTAAATAAATCTTTTCTCAACAGAGGATCTCCTCCTGTAAGACAGATATCCAGAAGCTGAGTATTTTCTTTCTCTGCAAGATTAAATATTTCATCAATAAGAGACTTACATGTTTTTAAATCAAGTTCATGTTCTATTTCAGATCTGTAAGTTTCATCTGCAGGTAAATAACAGTGTTTGCATCTGTAATGACAGAGAGCAGTAATATGCCATTGAATATAAAGAAAGGGGTATTTTCTATTATACTTTTCTTCTATTTTTTTAATCATTTTCAAAATCTTTCCAGGTAATTATCCAGTTCCCACGGATGAATCCACTCATTATATCTATTCCATTCATCAAACTTTTTTCTTATAAAAGTCTGAAACAAATCTCCTCCAAGGGCAGAGTTGACCATAAAACTTCTGCTCATTTCCTGGAGAGCTTCAAATAGAGTTGCTGGAAGAGTATTTATTTTCATTTTATTTATATATTCCTGTGTTAAATTATATATACTTTCCAGACATGGTGGTGGCGGCTCAATTTTACTTTTAATACCTGTAAGTCCTGCTTTTAAAATAACAGAAAAAGCCATATAGGGATTACAGGATGGGTCAGGACTTCTCAATTCAATTCTGGTATGTTCATCTCTAAAAGGAGGAATTCTTACCATAGTAGTTCTCTTCTTTTCTGCCCATGTAACATATACAGGTGCTGCATTATAAAGAACAAGCCTTTTGTAAGAGTTTACAAGAGGATTTGTTACAGCTGTATATTCTCTGGCATAATGTATAAGGCCACCAATATAATGAAGACATATATCACTCAGGCCATATTTATTTAAACTATCATAAAATACATTTTTTCCATCTTTATATATAGATTGATGAATATGTAATCCCGATCCTCTTCTAAATTGAACAGGTTTTGGCATAAAAGTTGCATGACAGCCATTCTTTGCCGCAATAGTTCTTACAATAATACGAAAAATTACAAAATTATCTGCTCCTTTAAGAGGATCAGAAGGTGAAAAATTAATCTCATGCTGTCCCTGTGACATTTCATGATGAGAGTTTTCAAATTTTAAACCCATAGTTTCCATTGTTTCTACTATTTCTCTTCTTATTTTTTCTCCTTTATCCAGGGGAGCAACATCCATATATTCTCCATTATCATGGATATCTATAAAAGGCCTACCTTTTTCATCAACTGGAAATAGAAAAAATTCACTTTCTGTGCCAATTTTCATTTCGACCCCCATATCATTTAGTGTATTGATGTTTTTTTTAAGTATACTTCTTGTGCATTCTCCGAAAGGACTTCCATCAGGACTATGAATATTACAGATTATAAGGGCAGTTACTCTATCATGTTCCATCCATGGAACTATAGAAAATGTTGAAAGATCGGGTAGAAGAAACATATCAGATTCTTCAATGCCCTGGTAACTGAAAAGTTTCTTCCCATTAATGGCCTCTATAAAACTTTCATGGGAAATTTCAATGGTTCTGGCTGTGCCATTAATATCAGTAAAAATCAGCTTTATAAATCTTATTTTTTTTTCTTTTATAATATTTATTACTTCATCTTTTTTGCTCAAAGTTTCTGACATAAAAATTCCTTAAATATTATGTAAAAATCCTCTATTTTTGCATTATTTTAAAGTTTATATAATCACTCTGGTAACAACCTGTGTTATATTATATATTATGAAGGTCTAATCCTTTTAATTTTTTAATAATTTATCTATATTTTTAAAATGCTATAATTCCTTATATAATTTAACTGATGGCTTATAGATAAAACTTTATTACACTACAAAAGGTTAACAAAAATTTAACTTTTTAATATTGATTTTATATTATTAATAAGTTAAAATTAATTTAATTCATATTAAAGGAGGATATTAAATATGGGATGTACAGTCAGTTCTTATAAACCACCTGTATACTCTACAGGTTCACATAATACAAATACAACTTCTCATAAACCTGAATACAGTGATAAATATATGAAACAGGATAAAGAAATGATGAAAGACCTTGAAAGGATGAAGTCAGAAATAGAAAATATGATGGACCTCTTAAAATCAAGAGGAACAGTCAGTACACCTTCATCAGGAAACTATTCAGGTTGTAAAGGTGGTTGTAAAGGTCCATATATCAGTCATAAATAAACTATTTAGAGCGTGTGGGAAAATAATTTAAAAATAAAGAAGAAAAATTGAATAATTAGTAAACATGCTACGAAATTTTATTATCACTAGGCTGGAATTTTTCAAACACGCTCTAAGAGATTAAACATTTCTTCTACTGCAACTTTTGCTCCCGACGAATCTATAGATTGCCATGTTTTATTACATGAGAGTAATTTGTTTATATAAACTCTCCATTTGCCGGATAAAAAATCTTCTTTTGATATTTCTTCTGCTATGCCGTATTTATGGAGTCCTTCTACAAGTACGGTATTTTCAATATAATCTTTTCGTGATATATATAGAACAGGAGTCCTGTTTATAATAGTTTCTGCCACAATACCATAGCCGGGTTTGCATACAACGATATCTGCCGCTGCAACTGCTTCTTCATGGCTTATGTTTCCGCAATTATCAAGTTTTATGATGTTATTATAATTACCGGGAAATTCACCGTTAAAAGAGATTAATATAAAATCTTTCAGTTCTTCTGATAGATGTGCAAAGTCTATGTTTACCATGGAAAAATTACTGAAAGAACAGAGTATAAGTTTTCGCTTTTCGTCTATATTTAATTTTTTTCTTATTTCTTTTCCTGATAATCTACTTTTTCTTGCTATTAATGGTACCTGTTTCACAGAAGGAAATACACTCATATCTCCGTTTACCGGCAGACTGAGAATAAGATCTGCCTCTTTATAATCTCTCTGTATGGATTCCATTATGTGGGAATAAGCAGGATATTTCTTTATCATAGGTGTATATATCCAGTCCCATGAGAAATTCGATATGCCGATAGACGGTATAGAAAGTTTTTTTGCAACAGGAAAGGCCAGTGGCGGTATGTCTGAAATGATTAAATCGACTTTATTGAGCTTATTCCATGTAACCTCTTCATTTATAATCTGCTCTCTATTCTTAAGAAGATCCGAATAATCACGCAGGGTTTCTTCCTCGCAGACCGTAAGAAAATCCTTCTGTATTACACCTGTATCTATTTTTGCTCTGCGATAGGAGCAGGAACGGGTCATTGAGGACCGGTAAATCCATTCAGGAGCACAGGTGGCAAAGGTGATTTTATGGCATGAAGGTATATTGTTAGCCACTTCTATCATACGGGTACTGTGGCCGAGTCCGTGGCTGCTTGTATAAAAAAGAAAATGAAATGATTTCATATGTCTGGCCTTTCTTCAATGGAGATTTATATGAAAATGATGAAGTTTGCAACTTCACTGGATGTTGATTTTCATATTTGGTTGTGACCGCTCCGGTCATGTCTGTTAGAAGATTTGTCTCCTCCCGTCACGCTTTACGCGTCACGACTATTTAGAAACTTTCTGCAAATTCTCTGGTAATATAATTATCATAAGTAGTGCATACATGAGAGGCAAAGATTATGGAATTTTTTATAATTCTGTCCCATATGTCCCGGTCTGTCGAATTGATATCCCCATCATATCGGGACAAACCGTATAAAATCCCTGCGTTAAAATTATCTCCTGCTCCTATGGTGCTTTTTATTTTCACTCTGTTTACATGATAATTTTTTGTAAAATCTTTTGTCTTTAAAGTTACCTCTTTTGCTCCTCTCGTAACTATGAGATTCCGGCAACCAGTAATATTATAAAGTTCTTCTACATCACATGAATTAAATATGAGTTGAAAATCTTCATCTGACCCTTTGACTATATCGGCAAATTTTATATTCTCCTCAATAAAAGGCATTATGTCAGGCAATTCATGTAAATGAGGTTTCCTGAAATTCGGGTCATAAACGATAATCGCCTCTTTTTCTTTTGCTTCTGAGAGGAATTTTACTATCTTATTTCTTACCGCTCTGTCTATTGCGAGAAAGGAGCCGAATAAAAGTATGTCACCTTTATTTATTACAGGAAAAGTTATATTAAATCTTTCCCCGGGGGGAAGTTTATAAAAATTATATTCGGCATTATTATTTTCATCGAGAAAAGCCAGTGCCAGTGTGGTTTTACCATCATATTCATAGATATAATCGGTATTTACATTGTTTTCAATGAGAAAATCCTTTATTATGTTTCCTGAAAAGTCTTTTCCAAGTTCAGTAATGAAATATACATGTTCCTTCAATCTTCCGAGACTTACGGCACTATTTAACATAGACCCTCCGGGTATTGCTTTCTGCGGTTGCCTGTTTTTGAATATAATATCTAAAACCGTTTCTCCTGTTGTATATATCTTTTTCATTTTTCTATTGCCTCACTCTTCATTTTTCACTCTGCACCCTTCACTCTTCACTCTTCACTATATTATTTTCTTCCCTGGAAACTTTTTACCTTCACTTCTCTAAAGGATATTTTATAAATCAGAGCGAATTTTATAAGGTTATATGATTAACGATTCTCTCGTCACGCGTTACGCGTTACGCGTCACGATTCACAGGGGGAGTGTTTATGTCATTAGATGAAAATTTTCAGAAAGACATTTCAGCAAATTCAGGGAAAGAATTAAACAATGAAAACAGGTTTTATAATCCCGGTGTTTATAACCTGGATGAAGAATATAAAAAATACAGTCATCTGCTCCAGAAAGGAGAAATAGACAAAAAGTTATTCTTCAAACTCGGCAGGATAAATCATTTTAGAGGAAATCTGGATGAAGCTTTTAAATATTATAATAAAGCTTTAGAGTTTGATCCTGATTACGGAGAGGTTCACTATAATCTCGGCAATATTTATTTTGAACAGGGCAGGCTGGATAAAGGGCAGGAACATTTTTTAAAAGCTATAGAGGCCAACATCGGTGATATATATGCTCTCAATGCTCTCGGTAAAACCTGTTTCAGGCTGAAAAATTTTATAGAAGCAGCGAAATATCACAGTATGGCTCTTGAGAAAAATCCGGAAGATGTATATGCTCTCAGGGGACTTGGCAATATATGGCTTGTAAAGAAAAACTTCGGTGAAGCTCTTAATTATTATCATAAAGCTCTTGATGTGAATTCTTCCGACAGGATAAGCCGTTATAATATCGGACTCGTATATCTCTTTTCCGGTAAGCCCGGACAGGGAGAAAAGCACTACAGGGAAGCTATAGATACATATAAATATTTTTCCCCCTTCTACTTCGGTCTCGGGTTATGTTACTACAGGCAGGGTAAAGAAAAGGATGGTTTTGAAACATTTAAAACTGGTTTAACCCTGTTTCAAAAATCAGATTATATATCTTCAAACAAAGTTTATGAGAAGAGTGCCGAACTGGATTTTGCCTTTAAAGACAGGCTCGATGATGAAGATTGGAATGTTCTTGCTTCTGATTATCATTTCTGCAAAGGGAATGGTTATTATTCCATAAATAATTTATCCAGAGCGATAGAAGAGCTGGTTAAAGCACTGGATTTCAAGCCGGGCTTTTCTTCTGCCCACAGTCTCCTCGGTAAATTATATTTTAAAAGAGGCATTTTCACACTTGCCCTCAAACATTATGAAGAAGTACTGAGACTGGAAGACGAAAATATAGATGTAGAAAAAGAAGTCTGTGTCTTGCGTCTTTCCGTTGACCATGACAATCTGGATAATTTAAAAAGACTTCGTTATATTTACTGGCTGAAAATGGATTTTAAATCTGAAATAGATATTTTAGAGAAGATCATTAAGATCTCCGACGAACCGGAGCACGTTTATAATCTGGGCCTTACATGTCTTTCAGACGGACAGAAAGATAAAGGTGAAGAATGTTTCAGAGGACTCCTTGAACGTGACAGAGAGCTTGCATGTGTCGGATTTTCTCATCTTTATTATTTTAAAAAGGATTATATTCATGCATTGAAACAGATAGAGGAATGTATCTCTATAAATAAAAAAAGCGAATATTACATACAGGCAGGCAATATTTACAGACAGATGGGAGACAGAGACAGAACTCTGGAGAGTTATTTTCAGGCATTTAATCTGTCACCTTATTCAAGGCTTGCTTATAAACTTTATATAGATTGTTTACTGGAAGAAAAAGATTATGATACAGTAAGAAAATTATTATCTGAAGACCGCTCTCTGTCAGGTTATAATTTCCTCCTTTCTGAATTTTACACAAGACTCGGCGATTATAAAAAAGTTGAAGAATGTCTCTATGAACTCGCATCGACTCCTGAAAACATGGGCATTATTCATTTATATATGGGGTTATGCTATTACTGCCGGGGTTTTTTTGACCGTGCCATAGAGGAATTTAAGAAGAGTAATACTGTAGAAGAATTTAAAGGTGAAACCTATGCGTTCATGGCTCTCTGTTATAAAGATCTGGGAGATCTTTATAAGACCAGAGAAATGATTGAAAGAGCCAGGAATTTCATTAGATTTCTGGAGCCTGTTCTCTGTTACAGACTCTGCATTCTTATGGGAGAGCTTAATCTGAAAGAAGATCTGGATAAATTTCTGGATAAAACCCTCTGGCTCATTAATTCCTTCCAGTATTTCCCTGCCTCTTTTGATAAAGAAACCATTCTGTCAGACCTTACTGAAATAAGGAAAAAATACCCTGGCATAAAAGAAGAAAAAACTGAGATTAAAAGTGCTCCTTCTTTACCTGCTCCTGAATTTTTGAGAAAAGACATGGAACATGTATTCAGTCTTATGGCCGTTAAATCCATATCTATTGAACTGGGTCATGATCTGCTGGCCCTGGTCGATCCCAACCAGGCTACAAAATACGGGAATAAATTTACGGAACATAAAGGTTTTATAAAAAAACAGGTTGCCATGGACCTCGGTGTTGTAATACCTGACATATATTTTACAGATAATCTGAACCTGGAACCTGATATGTATGTGATTAAAATCAAAGACGCAGAAATTACATCGGGAGAACTTGTTCTGAACAGTTCACTTGCTGTAGGACCGCAGGATTCTTTAAATCTACTTAAAGGCGTTAAATATATTGATAATACCTATGGCATGTCCCTCTGGATTACACAGGCTCAACAGGAAAAAGCAGAGGATCTGGGATGTATTATTTTCGATGCAGTCACCGTTATGGCAACAAAGATTAAAGAGGTGCTCCATGCCTATGCCTATGAGTTTATTGACAGGCAGTATGTGAAAGAAGTTCTGGAATCCGTAAAAAAATCCCGCCCTGCTCTGATAAAGGAGATTTACCCTTCTCTCTTTACTCTCGGAGAAATAAGAGAGGTTCTTGTAAATTTGCTCAGAGAGAAAATATCAATAAGAGATATTGTTACAATACTTGAAACACTCGGTAATTATGCGAAAATTACAAAAGATACTGACAGGCTGACAGAATATGTGAGAAGAAATTTAAGCACCTGGATTTGCAGTGAATACAGAGATGCTAACGGTATAATAACGGTTATGACTATAGAGCCTGACCTGGAAAAGATCATCATAGAATCTGTCAGAAAAGATGAATACAGTTCTTACCTGTTTTTAGATCCTTCCACGGAAAAGACCATTCTCACAGCTTTCGGTGAAGCAATAAAAGATTTTGTCAAAAAAGGTATATTACCTGTAGTTCTCTGCAATCCTTCAATGAGACTGTACGTAAAGAGACTTACTGGAAAATTTTATCCTTCCCTTGTTGTACTGTCCAGAAATGAAATAACAGGCAGTATTACGGTAGGAGGCACTGTAAAATTACCTGAAAAGATAGCCCTTAAGATTAAAGACAGAGATGTCGGTACATATATAGAGAAACTCCTGGCTGACTCCGACGGTTCTGTAAGAGTGGAAGCAATCAAACTGACGGGAGCAAACCTTAACAGACTGAATAAAGACAGTATATTTACCTTCCTGGATAGGGGACTTGAAGATAAAGATAAAAGAGTGCGCCTTGAAGCAGCAAGGGTTCTGAATGAATTATATGGGAGAATATGAGTGGCAGACAAGGAAAAACAGAATAGATAAAAAACTTCGGGAGCTCAACTGGACTATTCTGAAATATTCCGATACGCTTCAGAAGGAAACTCTTACCGGCCATGCATTGGAAGAATATCCTACCGCAAAGGGGCCGGCAGATTATTCCCTTTTTGTAAAGGGTAAGTTTCTCGGCATAATAGAAGCGAAAAAGGTTTCCACTTCGCCTCAAAATGTGCTGGAACAGGCCAAAAGATATTCACGGGGCGCCTTTTACGGCTCAGGCAGATGGAATGGTTATCGTGTTCCTTTCCTTTATTCCACAAACGGAGAGGTTATTCATTTTGCCGATGTGCGGGATGAAAGGTTTGTATCGAGAAAGATCTCGAATTTTCATACACCTGATGCAGTGGAAGAATTTTTTTTCTCTGATAAAAATTATGACTGGTTTAAGAAGAATCCTGTCAATATTGAAGGATTAAGGTATTATCAAAAAGAAGCCATCGTGAAAATCGAAGAAGCTGTCAGTAAAAGAAAAAGGGCCATGCTTCTTGGAATGGCAACAGGAACAGGAAAAACATTCACTGTTGTTGCACAGATTTACCATATCATATCAAGGATGAGAGATAATATCTATTAGATGGTAAATATCTCCTTCAATTGTGAAATAAAAACGCCAATCACCATCTACTCTGGCCTGCCAGATATTACGAGCTTCATCGTATTTTTTGGATTTTAGAGAAGGGTAGCGAAGATCCTTTAACAAATGAGCCAGTTGTTTGCCAAAATTTCGCTGAATTTTCTCCGGTGCTTCTTTGAAAGATCTAGCAAAACGTTCTGAAATTAAAACTCTCATGATGTTTTTACTTGAAGAGCCTGTATTGCTTCGTCTGCTGTGTTAAATGGACCAAGAACTTTACCTTTTTTAATATGTTCCAGTCCTTCGGTTAAACGCTTATCAACAAGCTCTTTAGGTGTAATAATTAGCTGATTATCTCTAAGTTCCACTTCCAGGTAATTACCAGGAGAGAGTCCCAGTCTATCATGGAACTTTTTAGGAATTACAATTTGTCTGCTGGCTCCAATTTTTACTACAGCCATAAAATAACACCTCCATATAATCATATATTTGTATATTTGTATTATATAATATAATGTCATAAAAAACAATATAAAATTTATCTGGAGAAACCGGGGTGTTAATTTAATGAAAGTTAACTTGCATTAAATTGTATTTTTATTGTATTATGAAAGTTATCTTGCATTAATTGGTTGAAAATGGAAACCTTAACTTTCATAACAAATAAAATTTATATCTGAAGTTCCTGTG
>CAYSLJ010000184.1:0-13650 GCA_964431735.1 uncultured Synergistia bacterium
GGCTCTAAGGAACTGTCTGAAAATAATTACATCATAGTTATAATTTATATCGTGACGCGTAACGCGTTACGCGTTACGCGTCACGATATAGACGTAAATATGATTGGGTTATTTCTTGACAACCCCTGAGAAAGTGTAAAAAGATAACCCTGGCAAATTGTTAGAACGGTTATTATCGTGGCACCCGTCACGTGTTACACATCACGAAAGGAGAATTTTCTATGATATTTTTTCTTATTATCGTATCGATATTAGTATTTATAGTCTTCTTTTTACCTTTAATACTCGGTATACCTCTCGTATATTTTACCCTGAGATTAAATAACAGACATGAAGTTATTCCATGTAAAGAAAAAGATCTTCCTCATTCGGGAAGAGATTTCTTTTCTATTTCTGGCAAAGAACTTATCTCTCTTGGATTTTCTCATATATCTTACTACAAACATAAAGGTGTTACTAACAGTCCCGATGCCATTACTTATACGGGATTTTTTTACAATCCTGAAAGAAAAGTGAAAGCTTCCCTTATGTATGCCATTCAGGGTGAAATTAAAAACAGCCATATAGAGGTTTCAAGTAAATTTGTAGACGGTTCTCATATAGTTACCTTTAATTCCACCGGTTCATCTCCTTTTATCTATCCTCCTCATATTATTATGAGAAAGGTGAAAATCAGAAATACAGAAGAACTGTTTCATAATCATCTTATGTCTGTTGAGACATTAAAAGGTTCTGCCAGGTCTGTAGATGTTGATGTAACGCAATATGCCCATGAAGTCAATGAAGAAGTAAAAGAAATTATGTCATATCAGATAGAAAAGGGACTTATGAAGGTCTGTGACGATGGTGTTACCTTTGGCCCTACATTTACAGGGGCTATTACCATGGTAATTAAAGAATGGATTCTCTGCAAATGGCTCAGAGCGGGATGAAATACAGTTTTGTAATAATTTCTTCTCTTAATCTACATGTTACCTGTCATCCGGCAGAATTCAAGAAAGGCTTCTTCCATTTGTGTCGATATATATTCTGCTTTTTTTCAGGGCTTTTTCCAGTTCCAGCAGGATTTCTTCTCTTGTTTTATCTGTCATATATAAAGATGCCTCTTTTCTTTCATCACTTTTACCTGTAATCAGAAATATCATTTTTGTAACGCATTACGCATTACTCATCACGCTAAAGTCTTGCACTTATTAAATTCCCGCTTGTATATCTTTTCAGCCCGTAAAAAAATACCACCCGTGAAATTACTACAGATATTATGGTAACTCCTGTCATAATCAAAAAATTTTTCCATGTAAAATCCGTTACCATACTGACAGGTATGGTGGAAATAAAGGCGGCAGGGATTACTGTAAACAGGAGTATTCTGGCAAAACCTTCAAAAATTTTTAAAGGATACATTGAAAAACAGAGTATTGTTTCTATCATAAACGTTGCAAATCCCGAGCCTCTGCCTGTAAAAAAAGTAAAACTGTGAACTGTTACGCTGAAGGCTGTGAGTATAATACCTGCCAGTATGCCTGCTCCTGTAAAGCGAAGTAAAAATAAAGGATCAGGCCCCTTCACCGCTATTACCAGTGCCAGACCAAAGACCAGGTCTCCCAGGGAACTTATGGATATTCTCCCAAGGAGAATATGTAACAGAGGGTCTTTCGGGAGTGTGAGATAAAAATCCAGACCTCCTTCTTCTATAAGCCTGGCAATTTCTCTTCTGTTTGCAAAGATACCGGAACTTACGCCGAATGCAAAGGCTGACATGGCAAATAATAAAAGGACATCTTTAAATTCCCATCCTTTTACGGCAGAAATTTTTCCGAAGAATATATACCAGAACAGAATCCAGAACAGATCGTTTATTATCATGGCACCCATCTGGCCCAGGAAACTCAGACGGTATTCCATGGCAGTTTTGAAGTTAAGTTTAAAGCATGTGTAGATAAAATCTATTTGTTTAAATAACATACGTTTGTGACGCGTCACGCGTTACGCGCAATGGCATTAAGTTAACGTTATAACCGTCTAAATTGGCTGCCTGGCGCTCCTCCGAAAAAATCTAAACTGTAACATTTATATCTGTTAGAGCTTACATCATGCTACTTTACACTGTATATCAATTAAATACACTTGTGCCGCCGTGATATTTTTTCTCCAGAGCACCAGGCAGCCAATTTGCTATATGTTTCTTAACTTAACGCCATTGCGCGTAACGCGTGACGGGAATTATTCCCGTTCACTCATTACTCATAACTCTCTAAAGTTATCCTCCGTTAATATTTAACCTTTTTAATCCCATAGAATATATAAAATAACATATAAAACCTGTTATGATAGCCCACAGACACTGCATTTTTATTACATAGAGGAAATTCATCCAGTCAAACCTGATAAAGAGCTTTGCCGGTTCATATACCATAAAACCGAAAGGAAGGCATGACGCTATAGTTCTGAACAGGGGAGGAAAAAAATCCAGAGGTATAAGCATGCCTCCGAAAACGAAGATTATTTTATGATATATGAAAGATGCCATATTGGTGTCTTCCAGCCAGAAAGCGGAAAAACCTATAGACATTCTTATGAAGAATTCCATTAACGTGGCAAATATTATGGTAATAAGTACAGGTAAAAATGTGAAACCATTAAATTTTATAGGACCTACCCAGAAATAAACCATTACAGAACCTGCGAGAAGATTTATTATGAACTGCGGCAGAAATTCTCCTGTCCACAGGGATAGTTGAAACATCAGGTAATTGTAAGGCTTATTTAACATGTAGGCAATGTTTCCGGATTTTACTTCCTGATCTATTCTTTCTTCAGGTCTTCCTCTTGAAGTAACCAGGGATTCCGTAAACATGAGATACCAGAGCATGTCGGCAAGGGTAAAGCCTTCTATCGTGCCTCCGCCATGTTCATAGGCTGATTTCCATAACCGGGTGAATATATAGAGGATCATGATAAGAAATAATGTTTTCAACACCCGTTCCATGAGATATGTAAAACTGTTTGATATAGTTACAGTAAAGATTTTTGTATATTTAGAAAGACTTTTGCACATATGTTAAACCCTCTGTATTCAGCCGGTTTATTCGTGTCGCACCCGTCACACATCACGCCCGTCACGCGTCACGCCAGTTACGCCCTCATTATAAATAGCTCCTATTATTTCCTCCAGAGGCGGATCTGCCACATTTATATCCTCAATCTCAAAATTGCCTATCAGATAATCCATTAATTTTCTTACAGGGCATATTTCGCTGTCTGTTTCCAGTTTCAGCCCGTATTTGCCTCTTTTAATTATTTTACACCCTTCCAGTGGAAGTTCTTCGGGAGGAATATTACCGAAACGTACTCCTACAATTTTTCTTTTCATGGAAGTTCTTTTAAGTGCCGAAACCTGACCTTCATAAACAATAGTTCCTTCATTTATTATGATTACCCTTTTACAGAGTTTTTCTATATCTCCCACATCATGAGAGGTAAGCAGTATTGTTACCTGTTCCCTTTCACTCATTTCCCTTATGAGTTCGCGAAAGGTTTTTTTGGATACTACATCAAGACCTATTGTAGGTTCGTCCAGGAATATTACTTCAGGGTTGTGAAGCAGCGAGGCAACCATTTCACATCTCATTCTCTGTCCCAGTGATAGCTGTCTTACAGGAGTATTTATAAAAGGAGTTATTTCAAATAGCTCTAAAAGTTCGGCCACTCTTTTTTTATATACATGGCTGTCCATTTCATAGATTTTCCCGAATAATTCGAACGTATCTCCAGGAGGAAGGTGATACCATAACTGCGGTTTCTGGCCGAATACCGCTCCTGTTTTAAAGGAAAGTTTCTGTCTGTCTTTCCAGGGGATATGACCCAGAACATTTACTTCTCCTCTGTCAGGATGGAGAATGCCTGTGAGGATTTTTATGGTAGTCGATTTCCCTGCACCGTTGGGGCCGATAAAGGCAAGTCTTTCTCCCTTTTCTATCTGAAAGGATATGTTTTTTACAGCCTCCGAAATATTAAATTCGGGCTTTATCAATGATTTTAAAGTGCCTTTCAGACCGGATTTTTGTATCTTTACTTTAAAGGTTTTAGAGAGGTTTTTTACGTTTACTATAGTACTCATGATGCAGTGAGTAGTGAATGGTGAGTAGTTACTGGTTTCCCGCTTACTACTCACCACTCACTTACAGATATTTATTAAGTCCTTTTTTCTTTAAAATTTCTATAATATCCTGAACCTTCTGGGAATCTTTCATGTGTCCTGCGAGCAGCACATCATCGGTATTTACAAGGAATAAATCTTCCAGTCCTATAGTTGCTACAAGTTTTTCTGTCTTATTACATATAAAACAATGTTTTGTATCAAGAGAGACACACGGGCCTTCTATTATATTACCCTGTTCCTTCCCGTCTGTCGCAGTTGACTGAAGATCAAAAAGGGATTTCCAGCTTCCCACATCACTCCATTCAAAGGAGGCAGGTATTACTGCAACAGGTCTTTTTGTTTTCTCCATAATGCCATAGTCTATAGAGACGGAATTGATTGTTTTATAAACATCTCTTAATACACTGTTATGTTCTTTCTTACCGATAGATTCTTTTATAATCTGAAGCTTTTCGTAAAGATCCGGCAGCAGGAGTGATATTTCTTCTAACATAACGTGAGGAGTAAACACAAATATACCTGAATTCCAGAAATATTCTCCGCTTATGAGATATTCCATAGCTTTATTTATATCAGGTTTTTCTACAAATCTTTTTACCATATATGCCCGGTCTTCCAGAGATTCGCCTCTGAGGATGTAACCGTAACCTGTTTCAGGCCCTGTAGGCTTTACTCCTATAGTAACTATATATCCTTTTTTCGCTATATCCATAGCTTCTTTAAGGGTTCTTTGAAAATTTTCTCTGTCAGGTATAAAGTGGTCTGCCGGTACTACTGCTACAGGGGCCTCTGTGTCTTTAATATATACGGATGCAAGTCCTACACATGGTGCGGTGTTTTTTCCGAAAGGCTCTTTTAATATCAAGGATTTATTTTCTGATGGTATCAGATCTTTATGCTCTTCATTTATTACTATTATTCTGTTTTCCGGTGCAATGAAACCGTCGAGTCTGTTCAATGTCTGGGTCAGCATTGTTTCTTCTCCGATAATGCTCAGAAATTGCTTCGGAAGAGAATTTCTGCTGTAGGGCCAGAAACGTTTCCCCACACCACCGGCCATAATTACGGCAAACATGTTTAAGTCTCCTCGATAAATATGTTATGTTAATGTACTGAACAGGTTCGTTAATAAACCTCCTGTAACGCGTTGCCCGTTACCAGCAGGCATAGGGCACAGCCAGATATGAAAATGAATAGACAGTGAAGCATAAGACTTCATCATTTTTATATAAATTACTATTTATCCTGTTCAAGCTTTTCCATAAGATTATTCAGATTTTCTTTGGTATTCTTCAGGGTTTCTTTCAATATTTTTACAAGTTCTTCTTCAGAGCTGGCAATTTTTATTGCTTCCTCTATGTTGGATGTTATATCGGAAGCGGTTTTGGAAAAAATTTCTATGACATTTTTCAGGTCATCACTGATTTTCCCTTCAATAATTACAGGCTTATTTTCTCCCATGACATAAAATTCCTTTCTTACTTGTTTTCAGGCAGCCATATAATAAAATTACTTCCTTCTCCGGGCCGGCTTTCCACTTCTATCCTGCCTTTATGTTCTTCTATTATTTCATAAATTTCTGACATACTCCGGCCCATTCTGGGTAATATCTTCTTGGTGAGGGCTCCTCTGATTATTTTATCAGGATTGAATATGTCTTTTAAAGAATCCTTACTTACACCCTCTCCTGTATCGGCAAATATCACTTTTATATGTGAGTCCTCTGATTTTGTTGTTACAGTTATTTCTCCTCTTTCATAGGCTGATTTTATCAGATCTCTTGAATTGAGGAGCAATGTTACGAAGGCTTCCCGAAGATACTGTTCTTTGCCGGAAAATTCAGGTATGGCACCGTAATTTTTTATAATTTCTATTTTATCATGTTCAAATATTGAATTTGTAAGTATCAATATGTCTTCCATTAGTTCGTTTATTCTGACATCTTTAAATTCACACGATGAATTTCCCGCTATACCAATAAGGGTTCTCAGCAATTTTTCTCCGCTGTTACAGCAGGTAATAAAATCTCTGAACTCCTGTTTTACCTCTTCCGGAAGATCCATATCCGCCATTTTCATGACCAGTTTTTTCGGCCCTATTAATATATTATTAAACTCCCTTGCTATACCTCCTGCAACACTTCCAGTAGCTATCATTCTGTCAGATATTATGACATCTTCCGTAAGTATATGACAATCTCTGCGGAGTTCTTCATTTTTCTGTATTATATTATCATATTCTTTTGACAGATTTTCAAGTAATTCTCTTTCTTTCAGATTAAAAAACACCGGCCTTTCTACCGGTTCAGGGTTAAAAGACGGTAGTGTCTCTGTAACCCTGAACCTCAGGGACTGTAAAAAAATAATCTCTTCAATACCTATAACCAGGAACCTGATTTGTATAAAAAACATTAAAAGGTTTATTTTTTAACAGGTTTTTAAACAATACAGATTTAATGATATTTACACTTGAGTTCCCAGAGTTTCGGCATAACTTCTTTGAGGCGCTGTGCCAGTAATTCGGGTTTATTCGTAGTTACGTCATCTTCGTTTTCAAATATTATATAAGGAACTTTGATACCTTTGATTTCAATATATTCAGGATGGTTCCCTTTGAATTCTTCCCAGTCAATCTCTTTATAAAGTTTTTCTACCTTTGAATCTGGAAGTCCATGCTCAAGAATACTGTCCGGTTTGTTGGGATTAAAACGTTTTCGATTTTTTCTGAGAGACTCTGAAAAAGATACATTTACATACAGAATAACTGCTTTTTTGAGCATATCTTCATTTATATGTGCATAGGCTTCTTTGTATCCGCCATGTTCGGAACCTCTGGAAAATTCGATAATATTTGTGTATGTATCATGATAATTCTCATGATCCCTCAGCTTTTTGCTGTATTCCAGGCATATTCTTTCAATGAGTAAGTGCCATAAATAGGGATATTTGAAATATGCATCTTCCGTAGAATGTAATCTCGGTTTGCCGAGTACTTTTTCCAGTATATGGTCTTCTTCAAACCATGTCCAGAGCATAGGGAAATCGTCAATCTCTTCAAACTCTCCTATGTGAAACTGTTTCTGTCTCTCTTCGACAGGTGTCTTTTTAAAGAAATCAATAACTTCACTTTTCCCTGCACCGGGTCTTGCATTTAAAAAGATAATATCAAACGTATTTTTTTCCATAAATCTTAATCTCACCTTCCTGATTTAAATTTTCTGTTTATTTCGACAAAAGTTTTTTAAAGCCTTTTATTGTTTGACTGAAAAGTTTTAAAATGATAATATATAAAGATAAGTTATACTTTGATTCGTAATTTGACCATTTTATAAATTTTTCATAATTTATATAATAACTGTAGAGACGTTTTAATAAAACGTCTCTACAGAAAATATATCATTTTATTTCCATATTACGAATCAAAGAAGTTATAGATATGTGTTGTATATAGTGTATTTACTGACCTGAGCATAAGCATTTAATAAAGGTCTTCCTCCCGTCACGCGTTACGCGTCACGCGTCACGAGAGCATATATTTATTATTTATGCTCACCTCAGTAAGTGAATAGTGAGTAGAATAGTAAACTCACTATTCACTATTCACTTTATGAAAGGCGAGGTGCAAATAATTTTGGATGATGAAAAAGAATTGCAGGAACGAAAAGGTCAGAAAATTGAAATAAACAGGATGATGGCTCCTGTATTTCAAACAAATGCAAAGACTCAGACTTCGGCCATAATTGCAAAGATAAAACCTTTGCCTCCCGGGTTAATACCTGATACAAATATATCTCAGAATAATAAAGCTGAAAATAAGCCAAAGGTAGATATGTATAACCTGGCAAAAATGCAAATGGCTCCTCCCATAAAAAGTAAAGAAAAGAAGAATGATGCAGATAAAAAAGAAGGGATAGAAGAGAAAGAAAGACTTATTCCTCTGCAGATGGCTACAACTATATCCGGTCAGATTCTTATGTATAAAAAACCTGAGAGCAAACCACAGGGGCAAAAAACTGAACCTGTTGCTACTGTGACAAAACATGCCGAACCTGCTATATCTGCAATGAGCCTCCTTAAATATATAAGTGTATCTGTTAAATGCCGGAGGATTATATACGAAAAGGAATATCTGCAGGAACTTATACAGGAAGTGGAACAGAATTTTTCAGGAGCAGAACATAATAAAATAGTAGATACAATGAAAATTCTTTCTGAAGAAAAGGCTAAATTAAAAGAAAAGGATTTCCCTGATGGTGTGGATAATAAATTCATAGAAGCCAGGAAACTTCTTCTTGATTCAATAGATATGTTTACCGCCGGCCTTGACTGTATAAAGTCATGTCTGGAAAAAGGAAATGCTTCGGAAGCAGGGCACGGCAAAAATACTATAGGCCAGGCTTTCAGGGAAATGGATAAGTATTTCAATATAAGAGACGAAATTAAATCGAAAATGGTTTAAATTGACTGAAGATTCAATGATTCAGCAAATAAGATTTAAATATATCCATATCATGGGCCATAAATATAGATTTTTTCTCTTTCTTTAATATTATTTTCAGTCTTTCAGGTATTTCTATTGTTGTATTTATTACCGGTTCAATAATATCCATGAATTTTGCCGGATGAGCCGTTTCCAGGAAAATACTGTTGAAATTACCTTTATGTGTTTTTTCATATGCTTTAAGACCGAGATAACCTACTGCACCATGGGGATCTGTTATATAACTGCTTTTTTCATATAATTCACAGATAATGTTACAGGTTTCTTCGTCGGTAAAACTGTATCCTTCTATATCTTTTCTGATTTTATGTATATCGGAATCATAGAGTGAAAGGATTCTTGCAAAATTGCTCGGATTCCCTACATCCATAGCATTGGAAATGGTTTTTTTAGATGGTTTCGATATAAATTGTCCTGTCTTTAAATACTGTGGAACTATGTCATTTATGTTAGTACTGGCAATAAATTTATGAACTTCAAGACCCATTTTTTTTGCAATAAGCCCTGCAGTAAGATTTCCAAAATTGCCACTCGGAACGGAAAATATGACCGGTCTGTCTTTTACCCGGGAAGAGGCATAAAAATAATAGAAACTTTGAGGAATTAAACGGGCAATATTAATGGAATTGGCCGATGTCAGTGATAGTATTTCCGTCAGTTCTTTATCCAGGAAAGCCTTTTTTACAAGTTTCTGACAGTCATCAAAGGTACCGTCTATTTCTATGGCTGTAATATTATTCCCGTGTGTGGTTAGCTGTTTTTCCTGTATTGAGCTTACTTTTCCCGATGGATATAAGATTATTACTCTTATACCGGGTATATTGAGAAATCCGCTGGCAACGGCAGAACCTGTATCACCGGATGTGGCAACAAGTATATAAATTTCCCTGTTCAGATTACCTGCAAAATAAGACATTACCCTGGCCATAAACCTTGCGCCGAAATCTTTGAATGCCAGAGTCGGACCGTGGAACAGTTCCATTACATAAAGATTTTCTTCCAGTTTTACAAGGGGAGCGTCAAAATTTATGGCATCATCTATAATATTTCTGAGCACAGAGCGGGGAATTTCTCCGGCAAGTAAATGTCGGGCTACTTCAAAAGCAATATCCTGAAAAGACATTCTGGCTGTTTTTGCAAAGAAATCAGAACCCATAACGGGAATATGGGAAGGCATAAATAAACCATTATCTTCAGGCATGCCCCTGAAGAGTGCCTCCTGAAAGGTAACAGCTTTTATTTTTTTATTAGTGCTGTAAAAGGTGAGCATATCTTTCCTCCCGTCATGATTCTATTATTTTCGGACCTTCTTCATTGATTTCTGAAATATAAACATGGCTTCGAATATTTATTTTATTAAAAACTTCTTTCATTGCTTTACCTGCTTCTTCCGCTATCTGTCCAGAACTACACAGGGCGAATATAGACGGTCCTGAGCCAGAAATACTGCATCCCAGAGCTCCTGACCTGGATGCTGCTTTTTTAACATCATAAAATCCGGGTATTAATTTTGCGCGTAATGGTTCTATAATAACATCTTCAAGTGACCTGCCTGTAAGGTTGTAATCACCGGTAAATAAACCTGTAACAAGACCTGCCACGTTTCCCCATTGTTTTACGGCATCTCCGAGAGAGATTTCATGTTTTAAAATACTCCTTGCATATTCAGTGTTTATTTCAATCGAAGGATGGATTACAGTACAGTACAGTTCCGGAATTCTCGGGATTTTTATAATATCCAGGGGGTTGTAGCTTCTTATGATTACAAATCCTCCCAGCAATGCAGGACCTACATTGTCGGCATGCCCCGTACCACAGGCCGTTCTTTCACTTTCAATGGCAAAGGGAATAAGTTCTTTTATTTCCAGAGGTTTGCCCAGTAATATATTGGCTCCGAAAAGCGCCCCCGCCGCACTGGCAGCACTGGAACCAAGGCCGCTGCTAAGAGGCATTTTTTTGTGTATTTCTATTTCAAAACCTTTATCTGATTTTATATAATTCAGCAGAGCCATTACAGATACGGCAGCAGTATTTTTCTTTGGCTCTGTCGGGAGTCTGCCGTCATCACCTGTAAGTTTAGTAATAACTATTCCCCGTTTTTCTTTTAATCTTAACACTATTTCATCTCCGGGATTATTCAGTGCAAAACCAAATATGTCAAAACCGCATGCCACATTTGCAACAGTGGCGGGAGCGAATATTTTTATATATTTCATAAGTGTCGTCCTTTATAGTGCTGTGATAATTAGAGTGAAAAGTGAGTAAAACTTTTCACTCTTCACCATTCACTGATCCTTATAATATCGGCAAAAACTCCCGAAGCAGTTACCTCTGCTCCTGCTCCCGGCCCTTTTACCACAAGAGGTCTTTCTTTATATCTTTCTGTGGTAAAGGCAATTATATTATCACTTCCTGACAGAGTGAAAAAAGGATGGTTTCTGTCGATTTCTTTAAGAGAAATATTTCCTTTATTACCTTCCAGAGAGGAAATATATCTGAGAGATTTTTCTTTTTTTTCCGCCTCTCTTTTTATATATTCAAAATAGTCATCTGATTTCTCTAATTCTATCATAAATTCATCAACACTTTCCGCTTTCCGGCAGTTTTCCGGTAGAAAACCTTCAATTTTTATATCTTCCAGTTCCATGTTCAGTCCTGTTTCTCTTGCCAGTATCAGGAGTTTTCTCGCACCATCAATGGAATTCAGATCATCTCTCGGATCAGGTTCTGTAAATCCTTTATCTTTTGCTTCTTTTACGACTGCACTGAACCGTCTGTCTCCTGTAAAATTATTGAAAATATAACTTAAAGTGCCTGATAAAATGGCTTCTATTCTTAAAATTTTATCTCCGCTTGTAATTAAATCTTTTAATGTACTTATAACAGGCAGTGCTGCTCCTACATTTGTTTCATATAAATATTTTACTCCATATTTAGCGGCAGTGTCTTTCAGTTCTTTATAGATTTTATAGTCTCTTGCATTGGCTTTTTTATTCGGTGTTACAATGGAAATACTTGATTTTAAAAGGTCTTTATAAAAGGTAATGATTTTTTCACTGGCAGTACAGTCTACAAAGACACTGTTTGACAGATTCAAATCTTTTATTGTTTTTATGAATGTTTCCGTACACGAAGTTTCTCCTTTATCGTGAAGGATTTTTTCCCACTCTGAGAGACAGATGCCGTCTTCATCAAAAAACATTTTTTTTGTATTTGCAAGTCCTGCAAGCTTTATATCAAGGGAATGTTTTCTGAGAAGATATTCTTTCTGTCTTTCTATCTGCTCTATCAATGTCTTTCCTATCTGACCTGTACCTGCCAGAAATACATGTAATGACCTTGTATCTGAAAGGAAAAATGCTTCATGTATTATATTCAGCGCTTTTGCTTCATCATGTCTGTTTATAACAACAGATATATTTAATTCCGATGAACCCTGTGCTATGGCAACTACATTTATACCGTTTTTCCCGAGAGCCTGGAACAATCTTCCCGATATACCGGGAGTTCTTTTCATGTTTTCCCCAACTATGCCGATAACGGAGAGATTATCTTCTACAATAACTTCGTCTATTTCCTTTAATTTTATTTCCCCGGAAAATTCTTCTTCAATAATTTTTTTTGCGAAGGTAGTTTTTTCAGGACTTATGGCAAAACAGATTGAATGTTCGGACGATGCCTGGGTTATAAGGATGATATTTATTTTCCCTTTTGCCAGTGCGCCGAATAATCTCATTGCAATACCGGCAACACCGATCATGCCGCTTCCTTCGACTCTGAGAAGTGAAATGTTTTCAATGGAAGAAATACCTTTTACCAGATATTTGCCTGTTACCTGAGTATCTGAGATTACTGTGCCGGCAAAATCAGGGTTGAAGGTATTTTTTATTCTCACAGGTATCTTTTTCTCGAAAGCAGGTATCAATGTAGGAGGATATATAACTTTCGCGCCGAAATGAGACATTTCCATGGCTTCTTTATAGCTTATATGTTTTACAGGAAAGGCTTTTTTGACTTTTTTCGGATCTGTAGTCATTATGCCGTCTACATCTGTCCATATTTGTATTTCCGATGCTCCAAGAGCCGAAGCGAGTATGGATGCACTGTAATCAGAGCCTCCCCTGCCCAGAGTGGTGGTTTCATTATGTTCTGTAGAAGCTATAAAGCCCGTAATGATCTGCAGTTTT
The DNA here is from genome assembly GCA_964431735.1 of uncultured Synergistia bacterium. GTDB lineage: Bacteria > Vulcanimicrobiota > SpSt-956 > SpSt-956 > JAKJGF01 > CALARM01. Next base: position 12,850 of record CAYSLJ010000184.1, read on the forward strand.
TTATGAGACTGAAAATAGTTTTTAATAAGTTCACATGTTAATTCCTGATTTACTTTTCCATTGCCAAAATTATTATCTGTCTTTATAACAGTTCTTGCGTCTACATATTCATTTTCAATAAGAATTGAATTAAGAGCTTCGCTTATTATAGAAGTAGAAAGCCTCTCTCCGAAACTCATAATAAAGTCCAGTGTTCTCGGAGAAAGTTCTTTAATCAAATAGACTCCGTGGAGAACATTTTCAAGTTCCTGAAACATGTTGTCTATAAGGGAGAATATAGAACCTGCATGTCCTGTTAATGTAACTGCCGTATTTATGTGTCTTTCTTTAAGAGTTTTCAGCAGTGTTATATAGTTTATATCTTCTTTTTCAGCCATTTTACCTGTTTCTATTAATCTATCTGTTACTCCGGCAAAAGCTGAAAAAACTGCACATATTTCTTCTTCTTTTTTCAGATATCTTTCTAAAATATGAAGTACCTGGAAAATTTTTTCAGGTGTTTCTACTGAAGTTCCGCCAAATTTTAATACTTTCATAATCGTTATTACCCTTGAGCGTCGTTATGCATGATTTGAATATTTTAGAGATGTAATCACAGTTAGGGGTTGTCAAGAAATAACCCAATCATATTTACGTCTATATCGTGACGCGTAACGCGTAACGCGTGACGCGAGGATGATAACCGTTCTAACAATTTGCCAGGGTTATTTTCTTACAGTCCCTAAGTACCGCTCCAAATAAGTTAGTACCCATATTAAAACCTGTCCCTGGCCGGACTCTTCCGGAAAAGATATGATCCTG
>CAYSLJ010000185.1:0-13611 GCA_964431735.1 uncultured Synergistia bacterium
TCTAAAACCTGTCCCTGGCCGGACTCTTCCGGAAAAGATATGATCCTGTTACGTGATAAACTGGTTTTACAGACATCTACTATTTTGCCTCTATTTACTGACCTGAGCATAAGCATTTAATAAAGGTCTTCCTCCCATCACGCGTTACGCGTTACGCGTCACGAGAGCATATATTTATTATTTATGCTCACCTCAGTAATTTACAACTGGCCCGGCAATTGGCGGAAAGACTTATACATTTGAATTACTGACCTGAGCATAAGCATGTAATAACAGTCTTCCTCCCGTCACGCATCACGCGTTACGCGTCACGAGATCAGATATTTATTATTTATGCTCACCACAGTAAATATTTTCTTTATTACTAAATAATTTTATATTTTTACCGATATATATAATAACAGGTTTAATTCAAATATTTCGTATATTACATATTTCATTGAATTGATATGCCATTCAAACTAACAGCCATGACCGGTTCAGTCACAACATGAGCATCTGTTACTCCCGTAACGCGTTACGGTTCTCGTATAAATCCTTATAGATATTACGACATTATTTTTTATACCGCAGTCATTTTGGAACATAAATGGAACTTTCTTGTCACTATGAAACAAGTCATAATAAAGTGGAGGTCATAATGAACAGTGATAAATAAAAGGTAAAGGGGATTATTAAATATGGCGACAATCTTTTCAGAGCACATACGTGACATAATTTCCGTTAATTTACCGGATGAGAAAGAAGAAATTTATAATCATAAAGATTTCAGCAAAGAATATGGATGTTTTTATGAAAATGAAATCGGTCACAGGTCAGACACACATGAGAGAAAAGGAATGGTAGCCATGGATGTTCCGGTAAATGATAGTACAGATAAAATTACCTATATCAATCACATAGCAAATCAGGTTTTAATTTTATGTGACATAAATCCTTTACTGGTAGATCAGATGATAATGAAGCAGGATATACCGGGTCAGCTTCCCCCGGGTATTTCAGAGAGTCCTATGATGCTCCAGAATATTGTCCAGAAACTTCATATGCTCCAGATAAATATAATAAATAAAGATAACACTTTACCGGAACAAATAAAGGTGAAAGCCAGAATAGCACAGCAAATAGGAGATCAGGCACTTATAGCACCTGAAATAGCAAGGCTATGGAGAGTATTTCTGGAATAAAAATCCCGGGTAATCTCTCAAAAACCCGGGCTTCAAGGAGAAGTGTTTATATAATTTAAAAAGATTGCCCCAGTCCTATATTTATACGGCCATCACCGTTATCATTCCTTATGGAATAATCAAATCTTATAGTACCAAGCCCCAGTGCAGGTACATCGACTCTCACCCCTACTCCCTGATCGGTATTTAACCTCTCAAACAAACCTTTAGTGGAGTCATGAGTAGAAATATTACCTGCATCAAAGAAAACCGCACCATGAAGGATATTACTGTTTAATATAGGGAAACGATATTCTGCCTGCAACAGGATCATATTGTCACCTGTGAATTCACCTGCTTCATAACCTCTTAAATTATCGCCTCCCAGGGCAAACTGTTTCGAAAGAGGCAGTGTTCCTGAACTGCTTCCGGCAATGGCTCTGAAAGCAAGGACATGATTTCCTATGGGAAGATATTTTCTATTATCTACATAATATTTGGTAAAATTAAAATCTCCGCCAAGTAAACCTGACTGCTCTATATAAAAATTATTATATAAACCTGAATGAGGGTTAATATAAAGATCTCTTGTATCATAAAGAGCCGAAAAAGATAAACTCCTTATATCACCGTTGGTACCTGTAGTGGCGAGAACAGGATTATCTTCCGTAGGAGTGGCGTATGTCTGTATATTACTTATATTCAGGCCTCCGTAAATGGTTAAATTATCTCTGATGGGACGACTTAAGGTCAGCATGCCTCCTGTATTTTTATATCTGTATAAAGCATATGTCTGTCCTGAAATATTATAAACAGATTGCTTCTGTTCCTGATAATCACAGTAAAAAAGATTAAGATTAAGGGCTGTTTTAGTATCCCAGAGATGTGGCTCTCCGTAGTTCACACTGTAATTACTCACAAGGGCTCCTCTTTCAAGAACCAGTTGAATATTTCTTCCTGTACCGAAAAGGTTCTTTTCCGACAGTGATATACTTCCAGAAATTCCCTCATTGCCCTGTCCGCTGAAGCCTACTCCTGCACTTGCAAGTCCTGTTTTGCCTTCTTTAAGATTAAATTCTAAAATCATATGTCCCGGAGTTCCGGAAGGTTTCGGTTCCACATTTATCTCATCAAAAAAACCCAGATTATTCAGATTCTTAATATCTTCGGAAAGAACTTTTTTATTAAGCAGTTTTCCTTCTTCAGTCTTTAATTCCCGTCTTATAACATAATCTTTTGTATCGGTATTACCGGAAAAAACTATTTTGTCTACCACTACTTCATTAATTTTATATGTTACCACACCTGAAGGAGACGTATCAACCATGAGAGGTTCATCCAGAAGAAGGGAATACTTTTCATCATATAAATCGGATATTTTTTTAAGGTCTCTGTTAACTGCCATTATATTGAGATAATCTCCCGGTTTCATTGAAATGATAGAAGAAAGTTCTTCTTTTGTCACAGCAGTATTACCGGTAAAATCTACAGCAATAACTTTAAAACCTTCCGAAATGGACAGAACAAAAACTCCTTTTTCCGGATTCTCAACATCGGTTATATGGGTAGCAATGCCTGTCATACCCAGTTCGGTCGTATAATAATTATTTATATTTCTGAGATCTTCTTCAAAATCATTGGAATTGAATATTTTTCCTTCTTCAGTCTTCATAAGAGCAGAAAGTTCTTCTGATGAAACCAGTTCATTACCTTTGAATTTTATAGCTGTTACCTGTGGATTTTCAAGAACCCTGAATATTACTTTCATTCCCTCTTCTTCATATTCAGGATCGAATTTCACATCGGTAAAATATCCCGTGTTATATATAGTCTGAAGATCCTTCTGTAATACATCAGAAGAAACATCATCGCCAGGTTTTATTGAGATAAAAGGTTCTATAATATCTTTTGAAATAAAATTATTTCCCTGAATTTCAACGGCACTTATTCTATTATGACGGGAAAGATTCTGGTTCTGTACAGGAGCTTTATCGTCTTCAGATTTTATATCAGGGAGAGAAATTTCAGATTTATCGACTGTCTTATCCACCATTATACCTTCCTGAAAATATGTTTTATTCTTCTCTTGCTGTAATGAGGAAGATACACTCTTATCCGGTAATACAATTTCCTGGCTCTGACCAAAAACAGGTACGACGAATAAGAATGAAAAAATTAGAGTTAGAAATAAATATTCTCCAAAAATGTTCAACAGATTTCTCATTTTAAACTATGGCTTATCAATTCAGCAAAATCAAAGCCTGCCTCCTTACTTTTAAGATTAAGAGCATCTTCATAGCTCGTGACGCGTGACACAAGGATATTATCGGACACACAGGTTTATATGTGCAAATTTTATACCTTATTTATGGTCACCTGACATACAGTGAAGCATCAACTTCCATTATTCTCATATAATAACGTAAAAATATTAAGAAAATTTTCTTAATCTGTAAAATAATGTAACAAATTGTAATAATTATGAGGCAAAATATTCTCTGAAACAGGTACATAATCAGAGATAAAAGGAAAATACCACCCTTTTCACGGGATCCTTTTATTTTAACAGGAGACTGGAAGTAAATTTACCTTATCTGTAATTCCTTTTCCCGGAAAACATCTTTATCAGAGTTAATACGAGAGATATTTACGGTCATATAGTACATAATTTCAGTTATACACTTCAGGAAAGAAATATTTCTTATAACTCCCGGTGTTTCATAAGTTATTGTTTCCTTATCTATCCTGATATTTACAAGGTCTCTTATATCAAGTAAAGTTTTTCTCAGTTCCGGTGTGAACAATGGCATTAATTCAGAACTGCCTGTCACTATAAAAGACGAATCAAATTCCGTATCATCTGTAACAGTTTCTTCATATGAAAAACTTCTTGTTATGGCTGCAGAATCAAACAATCCTGTAGCAAATCTCTGAAAAGGATAAGAAGGGCAGATGGCCAAATTATAACTGTTAACAACCGGTAGTTTTATTACTATACTGGTATGTACACTTTTTCTTTTGCCGGATATGTCAACAAGAGATAATGTAAAATCAAGACTTCTGTATAATCCTTTTACTGAAGGTTTTATATCTTTCAATCCAAGGAAATTACCATGGTAAAATTTAAGACCTTCCTGCCCGGCAAATCTCTGCCATACATAATGGGTTAATTTATAATCTGCATAAACTACAAGAGCAATACCTATAGCAGGTAAGGTTATAATGGCTATAATATATGTAAGAACAGGTATAATATCTTCCATAATTTTTTCAGAATTGTTCTATTCTGCAAAAGCCCCCATAGAAATACTTTTTACTTTACCTGATTTATCGAACACAAACATTATACCCCAGTAAACATCTCCGCAGAAAGCACTCTTATTTGCCAGACTCGATTTATCCACTGCATGGCCCTGTGAATCTGATAAGAGATAATTTTTTCTTACGTTACTTTCAGAATCCCCTATTTTAATATCCCTGAGAGTACCTTGTACACAGGGAGCTTCTATAATTATAAAAATTACTTTTTTCTCATTCAAATCAAGAGATACTTTAATTCCTTTTGTTTTATAGATATATTGTTGAACCTTATAGCCGGTGGCAGGTTCATCTACAGGCTCTGTTTTCTTTTCAGGCTCTCCAAGTAATTTTATAACATCTGACACGTTGTCTCCGGGAGCTATACCGGCAAGTTTTTCACCTTCAGGCCCTCTGGCCTGAGGAAGAGTAGCAGTATATCCATAGCTCAAACATAATAAAAGGATAAAGAGATTACAGGATACAATCTTTATAACAGTCATGATTTACTAAAACCTTCTCTCTATAAAATATATTATATATTGTATTAAATTTTAATTTTTTTGACAATAGCTTTCATAAAAAAATATTAAACCTGCCTCCCGGCAGGTTAATTAAACATACTCAAAAAAAATCGGTAACTAACAGCCATGACCGGAGCCGGTCACAAGCAAATATAAAAATTAACAGACAGTAAAGTATACTTCATCATTTTTATATAAACCCAACAGTATGAAATTTTATTCCTCCCGTCACAGGTTACGCGTTACGCTTCATAAATACTCACTATAAAGCTTCTCTGAGAATAAGTGTTAATTCATGTTCTGTAAGCAATAAAGGATTACCTTTCATGCTGCTTGCTTTCTCTGACTGTTTTACCACAGACTCAATATGCTCTTCCTTTAAGCCGTATTTAGAAAGAGACGGAATAGCAAAATCATTGCACAGAGAGTAAAGCCAGTCAATACCGTCTGAAATTGTACCGGATATATTGTCTGTAAGTATCTGTGCTACTTCAGTAAAACGTCCGATAACAGGTGAAAAAGGTTCTCTCTCATTCAGAGCTTTTACATTAAATTTCATAACTACAGGCAGTAATCGTGCACAGATTGCCCCATGAGGTGCATTGAACATACCTCCGAGAGTACCTGCAAATCCGTGAACTGCACCGAGTTTTGCGTTGGCAAGGGCCATACCTCCGAATAAACTGGCAAGACACATATCTTCTCTGGCAGACAGGTCAACGCCATTACTGTAAGCCTTTCTTATTGACCGGACAACTTTCTTTATGCCTTCCCGGCACATAGTATCCACAATCGGATTGGGACTGTTACACACATACGGTTCTATAAGCTGTGTGAGAGCATCAAGTCCTGTAGTAGCTGTAACAGAAGGGGAAAGGGACAGAGTCAATTCAGGATCTATTACTGCAATTTTTGGTATCATGAGATTACTTCTCAAACTTACCTTTACCCTGTGCTCCTGTGAAAATAAAACAGCATTTTTAGTAACTTCCGAGCCAGTTCCTGCAGTAGTCGGAATGGCTATAAAAGGAGCAGGAATTTCTCTGAGAGCTTTGCCTTTTCCTATGACTTCAAGATAATCCAGAATATGACCATCGGAGGTCATCATGGCAGAAACAGCTTTCCCCGTATCAATAACGCTTCCGCCTCCTGCGGCTATAACAAATTCACACTTTTTCTCCCGTGCCATAGCTGTACCAAGGGTAACTATCTCTGTAGAAGGCTCACCTGACACACTGAAGATAAAAGATGAAATATGTTTTTCTTTTAACAGCTCAATTAATCTGGAAACTCTCTCGAAATTACTTCCTGTAACCAGTAATGCTTTACGGCCAAATATCTCTGCAAGAGACGGCATTTCCTTTATTGTGCCAGAGCCGAAAACTATTCTGTTAGCTGTGGCAAACTCAAATTTCATAGGATAAACCCCATCCCTTCTCATCGGGGAATATATTTGTATATTTTACACTTGACCTGGGTTCTGCCATCATAGGTGCCACTGTGTCACGCCATGTAGCATAATGGCCGGTTTCTTTGTGCTTTGCAGGGTCGTCTGCGGTACGGTAAACTTCAATGAGTACAAAACGGCATGGATCGTCTGACTGCTGAATCACATCAAATCTAGCAATTCCCGGTTCATGGACACTGTTTTTTGCATTCTTTACAGACGCTTCTTTAAAGGCTTCAATGAACTCCTCTTTTACATGGACAAAAACATGAACTATTAACATATTATTACCTCCCGCTCAATTTTTATATACCAGCCTGAACATAAGCATTTAATAAAAGTTTTCCTCCCGTCATACTTTACCTGCGAGAGTATATATTATTTATGCTCACCTCAGTAATATAAATTATATATTACTCTGTTCATTCTGTAAATATGATAGTATTTTTTACCGGAAATTTGTAATTATAGTTTATTTCATAACTTATTAGAATTTACTGACCTGAGCATAAGCATGTAATAACAGTCTTCCTCCCGTCACGCGTCACGCGTTACGCGTTACGATATAGACTGTAAATATGATTGGGTTATTTCTTTACAGTCTCTTAATTATAAACTGTTATGAAACTAACTATAATTATTAACTGAAAACTAACAGATAATTGCTATTTTTATTTTATTAAATGTGACATTGTCAGGTTAATTTATATGAGACAGTTATTTAAGTGTCGTTCCTAACATTATGGATCTGTTGACTTATAAGGTTCAATTCTCTTCATTTCACCTGAAGAAGTCACATTTATTATATGGTCAAAATTATCTAAACCACTGAGAGGATCAATATTCGCTACATTTAATCCGGCAAATATGTGTCTATCAAAAAGGACTGAATATACATATTCATTGTCTTTATTACCTGTTTTTGGGTTCATCCTCTGTGTGTAGGCAGATATTAATATTTTCTTTATGTCAGTGCTTATATTGAATAAATTACCTGCAAAGAAAAAGGCAAGTCCGCAGACACATTTTACGTAATCATCATTCAGTTCTTTTTTTGTTTTATCTTTTATTGACATCCTGGCTCCTGAAAGAGCCGATACTTTTTTCCGGGGCATATCTTCTATTTCAGGCAAATCTAAATCTACAAGCAAATAACCTTTATTAATATCATATTCATAATCAATTGAAAATTCCAGAGGTAATGTGATAGATTTCAGCAACCATTCAACAGATTTATTTATATAATCTTCCGGGGAAATTCTTTTTTCCATAAGGTCTTTCTTCAGTTTTTCCTTTTCTTCTCTTTTCCTCATCTCTTCAGATCTTCGGGTTTCTTTTTCACTGGCTTCAAAATCATCTTTATCTTTCTGCCATTTTTCCAGTAATTTTTGATATTCTGTTGCCATATGGCTTTCTACATATTCATGCCTCTTTTCATCATTTGTCCAGAACAACAGGCTCGATACTTCTTTTTTTGCCTTTTCTTCAAGTATAGCACGACATTCTTCCATAGTTGGCTCAGGAACAGGGTAAGGTTTTATTTCACATTCGGCTGTCTGAAATGTTTCTGGATTTTCCTGTGTCATTATTTGAGGAGTATATTTAAATATATTTATAAATTTTAAATTTTCTTCTTCTATTTCTTCTTTCTTTTTATTACAGAGTTCTTCCGATAGTTCTTTGAATATATCGGTTTTTTTTATTTTTTTCACGAGACCTTCCTCTGTAATTTCATGTCCTTTTTCATCATAGATAAATAATTTACCTGTATCATCCATATCAAGGGAAATATTCATGTCTATATCATTACTTTTAATCCTTTTACTCTTCGATTTTCTGCCAGGTGCACCAAGTATCTGCCTCCTGTCAGACAATCCCGTTCCCGGTATACCTGTATTTAAAAACACTCCCTTTGATCCCACATTAATGGAAGCACCTTTCACACCTGCCGTAAAGCTTAAACCTGACGGAGAAATATTTAAAGACAGACCTTTGGCAATTGTTATCCTTTTTTGAAATCTCATTTTATAAAAACCTCTCTTTTCCATTATTTACATATAACCAGGAAGAAGCGTAACTGGTGACGAAAAAACAGATTATTATATAAATTCTTTATCTACCTCTTTCTTTCCTCTATAAAAAAACACTATCATAATACACAATTATAAGAAATCTTATAGTTTTCTCTGCCTTATTATGATAATATATATATTGAAATTAAATATATCGGAGAAAACGTATGGATAAAAAAAAGCAGGCAAGTGAATTTCAGAGCAATCTGGGAGTATTTTATACGAAAGAAGGCCTCTATGATCTTGCCAGAGAAGCCTTTCAAAAAGCTATTAAATATGACAGCAGATCTGCCAGTTCCCTTTCCAACATGGGATATATTTACATGCTGGAAGAAAATTACGAAAAAGCACTGCAATATTTTCATAAAGCACTGGAACTGAACCCCGGTCTTGCAGAAACATACTGTAATATCGGCATAGCCTATGGAAGAACAGGAGAGCTTGAGAGAGCATTCGAACATTTCAAAAAAGCACTGGAAGAAGATCCTTCACTGGTGGAAGCCTATATAAATATAGGCCATTTATACGGAAAAATTAATAAATACAAAGAAATGAAAGATGAGTGCGAAAAAGCTATAAAAATAAATCCAGAATCCATAGAAGGTTATATTAATTTCTCTTACTGCTGCGGCAAACTCGGTCTTTTCAGGGAAGGCATAGAAAAACTGAATAAAGGAATATCCATAGATTCCGAACACAGTGCTGCCTTTTCCAATCTCGGTGTATTGTACGGGGAAATAAACGATTACGACATGGCTATAAAAGCATTGAACCAGGCTATTTCTATCAACCCTTCATCTCCCGTATCTTACTCCAATCTGGGAGTCATTTATTATAAACAGGGTAAATACGAAGAGTCGGAAAAAAGCTTCAAGAAAGCCATTGAAATAGATAAAAATTTTGAACAGGCGAAAGCCAATCTTTCAGAATTTTATAATGATCTGGAAAAAACAGGTCATAAAAAAGGAGCTGTTACAAAAGAATTTGTTGGACCGGATAAAATAACATCAGGGAAAAATGGTAGAAAAGAAGTCAGTCAAAGCGCGGGGGGGAAAACAGACACAGAATTACTGAAGCTTGAAGAATATATGAAATCGAACAGGGACGATCCGGAAGGCTATATCAACATGGGCGATTATTATATAAAACGTAACGACTACGACGAAGGAGTAAAATGGTATCAAAAATTATTAACTATCGATCCCTATCATATAAAAGGTCACTTTAAACTGGCTATGACTTATAAAAACAAAGGACTTAATCTTCTCGCAGAAAGTGAATTTAAAAAAGTAATAAAAATCAGTCCTAGACATTTCCAGGCTACTCTGCAGGTGGGAATATTACTGATGGAAAAAGGAAAAACAGAAGAAGCACTCAGGGAGTTTTTAAAAGCAGTAAAGCTGAAAGAATACGAGCCTTCAGCTCATCTTTATGCAGGTCTTGCGTGGAAAGGCATGAAAAAATATGATGAGGCATTAAAAGCTTTTAACAACTGTCTCCTCTATGATCCTTTAAATGTAGAGGCATATTATAATTCAGGTTTTATTTATTATGAAAGAAAAGATTATATTAAAGCAGAGGAAAATCTGAAAATTGCCGTAAATAAAAATCCTTCTCATGGAGACAGCCATTTATATCTGGGAAATACTTATTATAAAAAAGACATGTTTTTCCAGGCTCTCGACAGATATAAAAGTGCCATAAAGCTCAAACCGGACTGTGCAATTGCCTATTCAAATATGGGGGCAGTTTTCAATAATCTTGAAATGCCTGAAGAAGCGGAAAATTGTTATCTGAAAGCACTGGAAATAGATCCTTCCCTTTCGGAAGCCCACTTAAATCTCGGTATTCTTTATCAGAAGGAAGGAAAATACGACAGAGCCATAAAAGAAATGAACATGTATATTGCTTCCTCCGGCGGACAGGATGTTGAAGAAGTAAAGAAAAAAATAAAAAACATGCAGAAACATCCGTCAATGAATTCTCAGAATTATGACAGAAAGATATAAAGGGAGTGAAAAATCATAAAAGCAGGTTTCATACAGGCTTTAGATCCGGCAAAATCAGATATATTCGATTATGAATATCCTCCCCTGGGAATTCTCTATATTTCCGGATATTTAAAAACATATCTGGATTTCAAAAACATATTTCTGGCAGATACAGTTCAGTCTCTCATAGAACAAAAACCAGACATAGCCGGTATTTCATCAAACAGTTTTAATTTTAAAGAAGCCATCACCATATCGGAAGAAATAAAAAAACATCTCTCCATACCTGTAATAATAGGAGGCCCTCATATAAGCATATTGCCTTACTCCCTTCCTGGCACAGCAGATATAGGTGTTACGGGAGAAGGAGAGGAAACAATGAAAGAACTGCTGGAAATTTATATGAGAGACGGAGTATTTCATCCTGAAAATCTCTCCTCTGTAAAAGGTATAGTCTACAGAGAAGGAGATATAAAGAAAATAACTCCTGCCAGAGAAGCAATAAAACCTCTTGACAGAATTCCTGTCCCTGACAGAAATCTTTCATGTGAAACAGACTGGACACAATGTATCATCACTTCCAGGGGATGTGCCTATAAATGTAAATTTTGTTCCCTTTCTTCCTGTGTTCAGACATTCAGAAGTTTCACAGTAAAACACATAAAAGAAGAACTATCTGAAATAATAAACCGTATAGACCATTACCCTCATGTAAGAATCCTTGATGATGTATTCGCATTGAATATAAAAAAGCTGGAAAAAATAAAAAATTTTATTCTGGAACATTCTTTTCAGAAAAAAGTCACCTTTGATTGTTCCGTAAGAGCAGATCTGTTCAATGAAGAAGTGTGCAGAATATTAAAAGAAATGAATGTAACAAGAATTCTTCTGGGAGCGGAATCAGGGTCAGACAGAATATTGAAATATTACAGAAAAGGTCAGACAGTAGAAGATAATCAGAGAGTGCTGGATCTGTGTCATGATTATGGTATAGAGGTTACTGCATCATTTATAATAGGAGCGCCTCCGGAGACAGAAGACGATATCAAAGAAACCTATAATTTCATACGGAAAAACAGGAGTAAATTCTGGAATGTTCATGTTCATCCTCTCGATCCGCTGCCGGGAACGGATATATGGAATTATGCAAAAAAAAGAAGTCTTGTAACTGATTATGATGAAGAAATAAAAAGTGTTAATTTAAGTGAACATTTAAGTGATGAACTGTTCAGGGAATATTTAAAATCTTTTCTTGAATTAATATGTTTCGATGTAGAAAAACATTTTACTGTTGCACAGAAACTTATGGAAGATTTTTACGGTTGTGACGCGTGACAGGAGGTATTTGACTGATTTTTTTATTCAGAACATATGGATAATATAAAACAATTTCTTGAAGACGGACAATTTGAAGAAGCAGAAGTAATTCTCCGGGAATATACTGATAAAAATCCTTATGACGGACAGGCTCTTTATTATCTGGCTTACTGTCTTTTCAGCCGGAATAAATTCGACGAATCTGCCAGATATTTCATGATGCTCGAAGAACTGATACCGGATGAACCGGAAGTTCATTTTATGACAGGCAGATGCTTTTTTAACATGAATAATTACAGAGAAGCAATCAAATATTTCAGGAAAGCCATAGATAAAGGCCTATCAGGTAATAATCTCCTCAAAGCCGGACATTTACTCGCCCTTGCTTACTGTGGCAGTAAACGCTTCAACTCTGCAGAAAAAATAGTAAGACATGTCATATCCAGATTTCCTGATTATTATCCCTGCCATGATCTTCTGGGAAGGATATTAATATCCCGTATGGATTATAAAAGGGCAAGAGAGACATATAATAAAATACTGGAACTGAAATCAGGCCCGCCGGAAGATGCTTTATTTCATATTGCTTTTACATATATAATAGAAAATAAAATACATATTGCCATAAATAAACTGGAGGAAATCTTAAATGAATGGAAGGATCATTTAAAAACACATTATACCCTGGCTGCTCTTTATTTCCATTCCGACAACATAGAAAAAGCAGCGCAACACTGGCGTAAATGTGTGGAACTTGATCCGAATAACCTTGGCAGAAAGGCCCTTGTTAATATTATGCTCAGTAAAAAGTGAAAAGTGAATGGTGAAAAGTGAAGAGTGAAGGGTGAAGGGTAAACGGTAGGGGCGTTTAAATAAACGCCCTCATCCATCACGTATCACGCATCACGCATCACGAACCACCCGTGACGCGTTACGCGTCACGCTCTATTAAGGAGGCACATAAATGATAGAAACCCATGCCCATCTGGATTCAGACAGATATGATGAAGACAGAGATTTCATAATAAAAGAAGCTTTTAATAACGGAATTACCCGTATAATAAATATAAGTTCTGACGTTTCTTCACTTGACAGGGTAAGAGTTCTGGGAGAAACATATGAAAAAATTTTTATATCAGTCGGGATACAACCCCATTCTGCCGGCGAGATGAACAGTGATATATTCGAGTTAATAAAATCTATGGTAAAAGGGAAAAAAGTTGTAGCCATAGGAGAAACAGGCCTGGATTATCATTATAATTTTTCTCTTCCTGAGATTCAAAGACACGTATTCAGAGAACAGATAAAACTGGCAATAAAGGAAAATCTTCCTCTCATAATACACACAAGGGAAGCATTTGATGATACACTTACCATATTAAAAAAAGAAAAAGCATCAATGGGAGTAATACACTGTTTTACAGAGGATTTACATTCGGGGAAAACATTTATTGATATGGGATTTTATATCGGTATAGGAGGGGCGGTTACATTTAAAAATACCGGGTTGCTCCACGAGGCAGTTAAAGAAATCCCTCTGAAAAAAATAATACTGGAAACAGATTGTCCTTATATGACACCTGCACCACACAGAGGTAAAAGAAACGAACCGTCGTATCTGAAATTTATTGTAGATAAAATAGCAGATCTGAAGAAAATCACACCTGAAGAAGTTAAAAAAGTAACGACAGAAAATGCTATAAAATTATTCCGTCTGCCGTAGGGGCAGAACGCCCCTACAGAGATACTAAGGAACTGTCTGAAAATAATTACATCATAGTTATAATTTATATCGTGACG